>NZ_JAYGIA010000077.1:0-28142 GCF_034931165.1 Synechococcus sp. BA-124 BA4
CCGCACCAGCGGCTGGCATGGGGAATCAGGCCCCGCACCACCGCTGAGGCCGAGACCGGCGGTCGCTCCCGGCAGCCGAACAGGTCCTGGTCGACCGTGGCCCAGCGCAGCGGATGGTCATAGGCGGCGCGCCCGACCATCACCCCGTCCACCTGATCCAGGTGCTCCTGGCAGTTCTCCAGGCTCAGCAGGCCGCCATTCAGTTCGATCGTGAGCAGGGGGCGGTCCCGCTTGAGCTGATGCACCAGGTCGTGGCGCAGGGGCGGAATCGTGCGGTTCTGCTTCGGATCCAGGCCATGGAGCCAGGCCTTGCGGGCATGCACGCTGAAGCGGCTGGCGCCGGCGCCGGCCACCCGGTCCACGAAGGCCAGCAGCAGGTCATAGCTGTCGTGATCATCGATGCCGATGCGGTGCTTGACCGTCACCGGCAGGGACGACGCGGTCGCCATCGCCTCCACGCAGCGGGCCACCCGGTCGGGGTCCGCCATCAGGCAGGCACCGAACCGACCCTGCTGCACCTTGGGGCTGGGGCAGCCCACGTTGAGGTTGATCTCGTCGTAGCCCCAGGCCGCCGCCAGTCGTGCGGATTCCGACAGGAGAGCCGGATCGTCGCCCCCCAGCTGGAGGGCCAGGGGATGTTCCTGGGGATCGAAGTCCAGCAGCGTGTCACGACGGCCGTGGTGCAGGGCCTGGGCCACCACCATCTCGGTGTAGAGCAGGGCACGGCGGCTGATCTGCCGCATCAGCACCCGGAAGTGCCGGTCGGTGCAGTCCATCATCGGCGCCACACTGAAGCGGTAGGCCCCGGCAACGGGTGTCGTCGCGTTGTCTCCCTGCCCCATTCGCCCATGCTGCCTGTCGACTGGTCCCTGGTGGTCGCCGGAGGCGGGCCCGCGGGCTACATGGCGGCCATCACGGCCGCCGAGCAGGGGCTGGCGGGAGTGCTGCTGCTGGAGGCCACACCCCAGCCGCTGGGCAAGGTGCTGATCAGCGGCGGTGGCCGCTGCAATGTCACCCATGCCTGCTGGGATCCCCTGGCCCTGGTGGGCCATTACCCCCGGGGGTCGAGGGCCCTGCGCGGGCCGTTCAGCCGCTTCGCACCCGGCGACTGCCTGGCCTGGTTTGCCGAGCGGGGACTGGAGCTGGTGGAGGAGCCCGACGGCCGCCTCTTTCCCCGCAGCAACCGCTCCAGCAGTGTGGTGGCCGTCCTGGAAGCGGCGGCTGCCGCCGCCGGGGTGACTGTCTGGAGGGGCGCCGCCCTGCGCCAGGTGGAGCCACGCGGGAGTGGTGGGTTCACGCTGCGGCTTCGCCTGTCACCGGGACTGGCCCCTGCTGGGGCTGCCAGCGACCTCGGTGCCGCCCGCCTGCTGCTGGCCACTGGTGGCCATCCCAGTGGCCGCCAGCTGGCGGGCCAGTTGGGCCATGACGTGGTGGCGCCGGTACCCTCCCTGTTCACCCTGGCCCTGGAGGCCAACCCCCTGGCCGCCCTGCGCGGGGTGGTGATGGATCCGGTGGGACTGGAGCTGCGGCTGCCCTCCGGTCGCTTTCGCGAGCGAGGACCCCTGCTGATCACCGGCTGGGGGGTGAGCGGTCCGGCCACCTTGAGACTCACCGCCTTTGCGGCCCGTGCGCTCAGGGACAGCGGCTACCGCGCCGAGCTGCGCATCGACTGGAGTGGCGGCTGCTCTGCCGCTGAGTTGGCGCAGCGCTTCCAGACCGCCCGCGCCGAGCAGGCCCGCCGCCAGTTGCTCAATGCTCGCCCCTGGCCCGAGCTCAGCCGCCGCCTCTGGATCCACCTGCTGGAGCGCCATGGGGTGACTCCCGACCAGCGTTGGGCTGATCTGCGCCGGCGCGATGAGGACAGCCTGCTGGGCGCCCTGCGCTCCAGCACCTACGCGGTGGGCGGCCGCGGCCCCTTCGGTGAGGAATTCGTCACGGCCGGCGGCGTCACCCTGGGGGAGGTGAACCTGGCCACGATGGAGAGCCGAAAGCATCCAGGCCTGTACTTCGCCGGCGAGCTGCTCGATGTGGATGGAGTCACCGGCGGCTTCAACTTCCAGCACTGCTGGACCAGTGGCTGGCTGGCCGGAGGTGCCATCGCCAGGGAGGCCCGCGAGGGACTTCCGGTGGCGATGGGCTCAGCGGATCTTGTCGAAGACCGAGAACATCGGTAGATACATGGCCACGAGAATCGCACCCACGATGATGCCGACGATCACGATCATGATGGGCTCCAGGAGTGAGGTCAGTGCTTTGACCGCCGCCTCCACCTCGTCTTCGTAGAAATCGGCGACCTTGGAGAGCATCGCATCCATCTCTCCGGTCTCTTCGCCAATGGCCAGCATGCTGAGAGCCATTTCCGGAAAGACGTTCTTGCGGGAGAGGGCCACGCTCACCGGAATGCCATCCTGTATCTCCACTCTGCAGTCCTCGATCGTATCGGCAAAGATTGAATTTCTTGAGGTGTCGCGAACGATCTCCAGGCTCATCAGAATCGGCACACCGGCTTTGCTCAGTGAGCTGAAAGTTCGGCAGAACTGAGCTGTTTCTGTTTTCTGAATCAGGTCACCGAACAGGGGAATCCTCAGGACGAAGCCGTCGACTCTCCGCTTGCCTAGGGGAGTGTTGTAGAACCCGACGAACAGCCATGCGGCCAGGATCAGAAAGGCGATCAGGAACAGGGAGAATGTCGAACGAAGCAGGGCACTCAGATTCACCATCATCTGGGTGAAGACAGGCAGCTCCGCACCTAGCTGCTCGAAGATATCGGCAAAGGTGGGAATCAGGAAAATCGTCATGCCGAGGAAGACGGCAATGGCGATCATCAGCACGATGACCGGATAGGCCAGAGCACCTTTGATCTGATTCTGGAGCTTGGCATTCTGCTCCAGCAACAGGGCCAGCCGTTTCAGGGTTTCATCGAGCACACCTCCGAGTTCGCCGGCTTCGACCATGGCGATGGTGATCCGATCGAAGACCTTGGGCCAGCGGCGCATGGCCACGCCCAGGCTCACCCCCTGACTCACATCGCTGGCGACGGCTTCGAGGGCCTGCCGGAACATCGGTTTCTTCTGCTGCTTGGCCACCAGGGTGAGGCCTCGCACGATCGGCACACCGGAATCCACCAGTGCCGAGAGCTTGCTGGCAAACAGCGCCTTCTCCCGGACATTGGGCCTGGCCTGGAACATCGTCCCCAGATCCCGGCTCAACAGACCGGAGCCGCCCTTCTCGCCACTCGCCAGCACCGAGCGTGTGGAGGAGATCGGCACCACCGAGGTCGCGGCGATGCCCCTTCGGCGCAGGTCCCGCTTGGCGCTGGCCAGGTCGGGAGCTTTGAGCTGGATCACCTTCTGCTGGCCCCGCTGGTTGGTGTAGGTGGCGGTGAAGACCGAAGCTGGGGCATCGGTTGCCGGGACCAGGGACTGGGCAAGGATGCCCCGCCGGCGCAGGTTGCGGCGGGCCGTGGGCAGATCCGAGGCCTCGACCCGCAGCTCCCGCTGGTCCCCCTGGGTGCTGGTGTACGTGGCCAGAAAGGCGGGCATGGTGATCGAATCAGAGGGAGTTGCCGAGCAGACGGTTCAGCTCATCCGGCTTGGTGGAGTGGGTGCGGGCTTCCTCCAGGGTGATGTCTCCCTGCCTGACCATGTCCGCCAGGGCTTTCTCCAGGGTCTGCATGCCCAGCTGTCCGCCGGTCTGAATCTGGGAATAGATCTGGGCTGTTTTCGCTTCGCGGATCAGATTGGCCAGGGCCGGTGTGTTGATCATGATCTCCTGAGCCATCACCCGGCCATAGTTGTGGTTGGAGGGTGAACTTCTCCGGCAGAGTGTCTGGGCGAAGATCGCCGCCAGGCTGCTGCTGAGCTGGGTGCGGATCTGGGCCTGCTGGCCCGCCGGGAACACATCCACCATGCGATCCACGGTCTGGGCGGCCGAACTGGTGTGCAGGGTGGCAAACACCAGGTGGCCGGTTTCGGCTGCGGTGATGGCCAGCTGGATCGTTTCCAGATCGCGCATTTCCCCCACCAGAATCACATCGGGATCCTCACGCAGCGCTGCTCTCAGAGCATTGCTGAAGCTTTTGGTGTCTTCATTGAGCTGGCGCTGATGGATCAGGCTCTTGTCATTGATGTAAGCAAACTCGATTGGATCTTCGATCGTGATGATGTGCTCGGCACGGCTGTGGTTGATGTGATCGAGCAGGGAGGCCAGAGTGGTGCTCTTGCCCGATCCTGTCGGACCCGTCACCAGAACAAGTCCCGAAGGCCTCTTGGTGATGTCCACCACCACCGGAGGCAGGCCGAGCTCCTGGGGAGTGGGGACCTTGCTGTTCAGGGCCCGCATGGACGCGGCGTAGGTGCCGCGCTGACTGAAGACATTGATGCGGAAGCGGGCCAGGCCGCGCAGGCCGTAGGAGCAATCGAGTTCCCAGGTCTGCTCCAGCTGCTTCCGCTGGGAGTTGGTGAGGATCGAGAAGATCATGCGGTTGCAGGATTCCTCGCTGAGTGCCTGCTCCCGCATCGGCCTGAGTTCCCCGTTGAAGCGTCCGTAGGGTTGCTGGCCGGCCGAGAGATGAAGGTCGCTGCCCTTCTGCTCGACCAGCTCTTCCATCAACTCCTCGATCTGGAGCTCCATCGGGACCATGCCGGGTTGATCCGGATTCTGAGTGCCGCTGAGACCGCCCGCAACACTCAGCGGCGCGGGGTCAGACAGTAAGGGCACTCCAGCCATTCATCCCTGAGTCCTGCCCCGCAGCCCTGGCAGGTCAGGGTGGTGAGGGCCTGGGCGCGCCGCTGGGATTCCAGTTCGGTGTCGGTGAGCAGCATCCGCTCCACCTCCTCGAGGGTGGTCTGGCCGTGGCGCACCAGTTCCAGGCCATAGACCAGCAGGGATTTCATGCCGGTCTCGATCGAAAGATTGCGGATCACGTCGGTGCTGGCGCCCTTGGCGATGGCACTGGCGAGGTTGTCGTTGATTCTCAGCACTTCGTAGACGCCGATGCGGCCCTTGTAGCCCCGTCCCTGGCAGACGGGACAGGTGCTGCCGTCGGCCCTGGGTCCCCGATTGGCTTTGTAGAAGGTGACCGACTGCTCCTGGCTGGCGAAGAGGCCGAAATGGCCCAGCTCTTCCTCCCCTGGGTGGTAGGGCACGCGGCACGACTCGCAGACCTTGCGCAGCAGCCGCTGGGAGACGATCCCGATCAGGGAGGCACTCACCATGAAGGGCTCCACGCCCATCTCATTGAGCCTGGCGATGGCACTGGGGGCGTCGTTGCAGTGCAGGGTCGTGAGCACCAGGTGGCCGGTCAGGGCTGCCTCGATGGCGGTCTTGGCCGTCTCTCCATCGCGGGTTTCCCCCACCAGCAGCACATCCGGGTCCTGCCGCATGAAGGCCCGCAGGGCGGTGCTGAAGTCGTAGCCCTTGTCGCGGTTCACCTGGGTCTGGGTGATGCCCTTGAGCATGTACTCGATGGGATCCTCGACGGTGGAGATGTTGATGCCGGGCTCGTTCCGTTCCGAGAGCAACGAATAGAGCGTGGTCGATTTGCCCGACCCGGTGGGCCCGGTCACCAGCACCATCCCGAAGGGCCTGGCGCCCATCGATCGCACGGTGCTCAGGGCGGCCGGCTCGGTGATCAGCCGCTCGAGGCCCAGACGGGTGCTGCTGCTGTCGAGCAGACGCAGCACCACCTTCTCCCCCCAGCGGCCTGGCAGGGTGCTCACCCTCAGTTCGATCGTGCGGCCGCGGAACATCCGGCGGATGCGGCCGTCCTGGGGCATCCGCCGTTCGGCGATGTCCAGCTCGGCCATGATCTTGAAGCGTGAGGTGACCGCCGGCGCCAGGCTTCTGGGCAGGTGTTCGACCGGATGCAGCACACCGTCCTGGCGAAAGCGGATCCGCAGCCCGTCCTCCTCCGGCTCCACGTGGATGTCGCTCGATTCCGACTCCATCGCCTGGATCAGGATGCGGTTCCCCACGCTCACCACCGGTGAGGCGTTGGAGGCTTTGAGGCTGGCCTCAAGATCCAGCTCCTGCTCCTCGGCAGCGGGCGCCTCCTCCAGGCGGTCCTCCAGGCTCAGACCCTCCAGCAGCGAGAGGCCGTTGGGCTGGGAGGTCAGGGCGGTGTCCTCGCTGGGGCGATGACGCCGGTCAGCCATCTTCTGCTGCAGCGCTTCGCTGATCTCCTCCTGCAGCCCCAGACGCAACTCCGGTGTGATGCCGTTGGCCAGCACCGCCTCCTCCAGCTGCCGGCGCTGCTGTGCCTGCCAGTGGCTGGGGATCGCGATATGGAGCCGCTCTCCCTGGCGCACCAGGGGCAGGGCCACCCACTCCCGCCAGTGCTGGGCGTCAATCCTGGGGCAGGCCTCAGCGGCCCGCGGATCGGCCAGCTGCAGGTCCGCAGGGAGCAGCAGTTTCTCACCGCTGAGCAGCTCGGCCTCCAGGCGCCGCTGCTGGAGCGTTTCGGCCGCAGGGACCGGGCGTGTCGCCAAGAGGGTCATGGCCGAGGCCGCAGGGATCAGGTGCGGGCTTCCGCCGCTTGTGGGAGGAGCCCGTCGACCAGCAACATGTTTAGGACCGATCGGCGTTGCAGTCAGCATGAGCGGCGAAGCCACTCCCTACCCACAGGATCCCTCCGCCTACCCGCAGGATCCCTCCGCCGGGGCGGAGTCCCTGAAACAGGACCTTGACCCGCTGGGGGGGGACTCTCCGGCCGACACCGGCTCAGCCGAGCCGGCCTCCAGTGATCCGCAGCCCACGGCAACGGGGGCCGCGGAGGAGGATGCCGAGTCTGTGACCCAGCGTCTGTCCGCGGAACTCGAGACCCTGCGGCGGGAGCATGAAACGCTGCGCGGTCAGTACATGCGCATCGCCGCCGACTTCGACAACTTCCGCAAACGCCAGAGCCGTGATCAGGAGGATCTGCGCGTGCAGATCGCCTGCTCCACCCTCAGCGAGATCCTGCCCGTGGTCGACAACTTCGACCGCGCCCGTCAGCAGCTTGATCCCCAGAGCGAGGAGGCCCTGAGCCTCCACCGCAGCTATCAGGGCCTTTACAAGCAGCTGGTGGATGCCTTCAAGCAGCTGGGGGTGACCCCGATGCGGGTGGAGGGTGAACCTTTCGATCCCAACCTGCACGAAGTGGTGCTGCGCGAGCCCAGTGACCTGGTGAGTGAGGACGTGGTGATCGAGGAACTCCAGCGCGGCTATCAGCTGAACGGGCGCGTGCTGCGCCATGCTCTGGTCAAAGTCTCGATGGGACCGGGTCCCGGGGCCTCGGAGGGGGTCGCGCCCCCGGCCCAGGACGGGGCAGCGGGTGGTGAGGAATCCAGCTGATGGCCGAGTACTACGACCTGCTTGGGGTTTCCCGCGACGCAGACGCCGACACCCTCAAGCGGGCCTACCGACGCCTGGCCCGCCAGTACCACCCCGACATCAACAAGGAGCCCGGCGCGGAGGAACGCTTCAAGGAGATCGGCCGGGCGTACGAGGTGCTCAGTGACCCCCAGTCACGGGCCCGCTACGACCAGTTCGGAGAAGCGGGTGTCTCCGGAGCCGGAGCCCCCGACATGGGCGACATGGGAGGGTTCGCCGACCTCTTCGAGACGTTCTTCAGCGGTTTCGGCGGTGCCTCCGCTGGCGCTGGAGCAGGTCCACGCCGTCGTGGGCCCCGCCAGGGGGACGACCTTCGCCTGGATCTCAGCATCAGCTTCAACGAGGCGGTCTTCGGCCAGGAGAAGGAGGTGCAGATCCGCCACCTGGAAACCTGCGCCACCTGCCAGGGCAGCGGCGCCAAGAGCGGCAGCGGTCCCACCACCTGCGGCACCTGCGGTGGTCAGGGTCAGGTGCGCCGGGCCACCCGCACCCCTTTTGGCAGCTTCACCCAGGTGGCCCCCTGTCCCACCTGTGAGGGAACCGGCCAGGTGATCGCCGACCCTTGCGGCGCCTGTGGCGGCCAGGGGGTCCAGCAGGTGCGCAAGAAGCTGCGGATCACGATTCCCGCCGGTGTCGACTCCGGCACCCGTCTGCGCGTGGCCGGCGAGGGCAATGCCGGCCAGCGTGGCGGCCCAGCGGGTGATCTCTACGTGTACCTGTTCGTTCAGGCCCACGACAAACTGCGCCGCGACGGCATCCACATCCACTCCGATGTGGCGGTGAACTATCTCCAGGCGATCCTCGGCGACACGATCGAGGTCGACACAGTGGATGGGCCAGCCACCCTGGAGATACCCGCGGGCACGCAACCCGGCACCACCCTCACCCTCACGGGCAAGGGCGTTCCCAAGCTGGGCAACCCGGTGGCGCGGGGCAACCACCACGTCACCGTGAAGGTGCAGCTGCCCACGAAGCTCAGCAGCCATGAGCGCGAGCTGCTCGAGCAGCTGGCCGGGCATCATTCCACCAAGGATCATCCCCACAAGAGCGGCCTGTTCGGCGGGCTGTTCGGTTAGCGCCATGGCCCGCCTGTGACCAGCAGCCCTCCCTCGGGGACTCCGCCCGCGGAACCCAGCCTGCGGCTCGATCTGCGCGGCACCCCCTGTCCCCTCAACTTCATCCGCAGCCGACTGGCACTCGAGACGATCGCGGCGGGTGAATGGCTGCTGCTCGATCTCGATGCCGGTGAACCCGAGTTGATGGTGGCCGAGGGCCTGCGCCAGGACGGACACCTGGTCGAGCGGGGATCAGGGACCATCCCCGGACCACAGGATTCGGCTGGCCGGGAGGGGGTCCGCCTGTGGATCCGCCGCCATGGGGACTGAGACCGAGGCCAGGCCTGTCGGGGGCAAGGCGATGGTCAGGGGCCTGGTCACCGCGATTCAGGCCAACTTCTGCCTGGTGAGCCTGGAGATCCCTGGCCCCGGTGGACTGGATCAGCTGCTCTGCACGCGGCGCAGCCGGCTGGGTCAGGCCGGTGCTCGCATTCACGTGGGTGATCGGGTGGGGCTGGAGGGCATCGACTGGCCTGCCGGTCGTGCCGCCGTGGGAGATCTGCTGCCGCGCACCAGCCTGCTGGGCCGGCCACCGGTGGCCAACTGTGACTTGATCGTGGTGGTCATCGCGATGGCCGATCCGGCCCCGGACCCGGAGCAACTCAGCCGTTTTCTGCTCACCGCCGAACACAGCGGTCAGCCGGTGCAGGTGGTCTTCTCCAAGGTGGATCTGGTCTCGCCCGATCAGCTCGACTGCTGGCGGCAACGGCTGAGGAGCTGGGGCTACGAGCCGATCGCGGTCAGCACAGCCACCGGTGAGGGATTGGCCGTCCTCAGGGAGCGGCTCGCCCGGCCCGGAATCGCCGTGGTCTGCGGTCCGTCCGGGGTGGGCAAGAGCAGCCTGCTCAATGCTCTGGTGCCTGCCCTGGCCCTGCGGGTCGGCAGTGTGTCAGGTCGGCTCAGGCGCGGACGCCACACCACCCGGCATGTGGAGCTCTTCCCCCTGGCGCCCGGGGCCCTGATCGCCGACACCCCTGGCTTCAACCGGCCTGAGCTGCCCCGCGATCCGGCTGTTCTGCCGGCCCTGTTTCCGGAGATCGCCTCAGCCCTGCTGGAAGGGCCCTGCCGCTTCAGCAACTGCCAGCACCGAGGTGATCCCGGTTGCCGGGTGGGCACCACCTGGGAGCGCTACCCCTACTACGCCGAGGGCCTGGCGGAGTTGCTGCAGGCCAGCGCCGCAGCTCAGGAAACCCGCTCCCAGCGGCCCCCCAGCGGGTCTTCCCGTCGCCGTCAGCGTCAGCAGGCGCCTGATCTGGGCTGACGTGACGGAAAGCCAGGGCCACCGGGGGCCTCATCCCCCCAGACCGGGCAGGTTCAGGCCACCGGTGAGTTCCTCCATCCGCTCCTTCATCGTGCCGGTGGAGATGTCGTAGGCGGCTTTCAGGGCCTCGAGGGTGGCGGCTTCGGCGGCCTCGGTGCCATCAGCCAGCAGTTCGGGGGAGAGGCGCACCTTGAGCGGTTGCTGGTTGCCCGTCAGCCAGACGCTGGCCCGGCCATCGGCGCTGCTTCCTTCCAGTTCCATGGCGTCGAGCTCGTCCTGGAGCTTCTGGGCATCCTGCTGGATCTGCTGGGCCTTGCGGAAAGCTTCGGTCAGCTGTCCGAAGTTGGGGAGTCCGAAGCCGGCCATGCAGGAATCAAGAGCGCCGGTTCAGGCTACGGCCTCCCCTTCGACGCTCAGGCTCCTCGCCCGGCTGGCTGGCGCCGGGATCTGAAATCCCCCAGACGCTTCACCTCGGTTTGGAGCTCAAGGCCGTGGGCGCTGAAGACCCGCTGCTGGACCAGCTGGATCAGCTGGTCGATGTCATCGGCGCTGGCGCCGCCGGTGTTGACGATGAAGTTGGCGTGAATCGGCGAGACCATGGCTCCTCCGATCGCCAGCCCCTTGAGGCCGAGCTGCTCGATCAACTGACCGGCCTTACGGGGCTCGGGGTTGCGGAAGACGCTGCCGCAGCTGGGCTGCTGGTAGGGCTGGCTGCTGGTGCGGCTCGAGAGATTGGCGCTGGTGCGCCGGCTGATCTCAGCGGGATCATGGCCCGAGCTGAGGCGGAACCGGGCCGAGAGCACCAGCAGATGGTCCTGCTGCAGCCGGCTGTGGCGGTAGGCGAACTCCAGCTCGCTGGCCTGCAGCACGAAGGGGCCACCCTCGCCGTTGGGATCGACCACCGTGACCTCCTGGAGCCAGTCCGCCGTGCATCCCCCCTGGGCGCCAGCGTTCATCACCGCGGCACCGCCCACGGTGCCGGGGATTCCCACAGCCCACTCCAGACCGCTCAGCCCAGCCCGGGCCGCCTTGCGAGCCAGGGTCGGGATCGGTTCCCCGGCCTGGGCTTCCACCAGCCCCGTGGCCGCATCGATCACGCTGCCCTGCAGCCTGCGGTTGCAGAGGGTGAGCCCCTCGAGTCCACCGTCGCTGATCAGCAGGTTCGAGCCGGCTCCGATCAGTCGCAGGGGAAGGGTTTCGGCCCGGGCCCATCGGACGAGGGTCATCAGTTCGTCACGGCTGGCCGGCTCCGCGAACCATTCAGCCGGTCCTCCCACCTTCCAGGTGGTGTAGTCGGCCAGGCTCACCTGGCTCAGGGCAGGCTCGTGAGCCGGGGTCAGGGGCACGGCTCAGGCGGCCAGACGGGCGGCGGGCGCATCGGGCGCATCGGGGGGCATCAGCTCGGCGAGGGCCTGGAGTCGAGACCAGAGGCCGTTCACATCGCCCGCCCCCATCACCAGCACCAGATCACCGGGCTGGCTGCGGCGCACCACCTGTTCAGCCAGCTGGTCCAAGGTGCCACTCACCTTCAGAGGCAGGTCAGGGCGGAGTTGCTGCAGGCGATCGGCCAGGGCCTGACTGTCGACACCGGCAATGGGCACTTCTCCGGCGGCGTAGAGCGGAGCCAGCAGCACCGTGTCGGCGAGAGTGAGGGCAGCGGCGAAAGCATCCAGGAATTCGGCGGTGCGGCTGAAGCGGTGCGGCTGGAACACGGCCACCAGTCGTTGGGGCACGTCCGGCAGAGGGCTGCGGCCGCTGGTCACCATCAGACGCGCCATGCGCAGAGTGGCCTCCACCTCGCTGGGGTGGTGGGCGTAGTCGTCGACCACCTGGCGGCCTGCCCAGCGGCCCCGGTAGTCGAAACGGCGACCGGGGGAGCGAAGGGTTCGCATCGCCGTGGCCAGGGCGCCGAAGGGGACGCCCTCCAGGCGGCAGGCGGCGAGGGCGGCGGTGGCATTGCTGAGGTTGTGGCGGCCGGGCAGGGGGAGGCTGAAGCGCCCCACCAGCTCTCCCTGTTCGTAGAAGTCGGCGATGGTGCCTTCGCCGTGCTCCTCCACCGCCAGGGCGGCGAACTCCACTCCCTCGCTGCGCTCGATCGACCACCAGGCTGCGGGTTGGAAATGCTGGCGCAGCACGGGACAGTCGGCATTGGCGAGCAGGGATCCGCAGCCGGCCGCGAAGCGCTGGAGCGTCTGGATCAGAGCGTCGAGGTCGGGGTAGTGATCGGTGTGGTCGAGCTCCAGGTTGGTGATCAATCCGAGACTGGATCTGAATTTCACCAGGGAGCCATCAGATTCATCGGCCTCGGCCACCAGCACCCGGCCGCGGCCACTGCGGGCATTGCTCTGAAACGCGGGCACGATGCCACCGATCACGGCGGTGGGGTCCTGGTCGGTGGCCGCCAGCAGAGTGGCGATCAGCGTGCTGGTGGTGGTCTTGCCGTGGCTGCCGGCCACGGCGATCGAGGGCTGTGCGTTGATCAGGGCTGCCAGCACGTCGGAGCGGTGGCAGATGGTCAGGCCGGCTTCTCGGGCTGCCATCAGCTCGGGATTGGCCGCCGGCACCGCCGTACTGATCACCACCAGCGCCGGGGTGTCGCCATCGCTGTTCAGGGACGCGATCGTTTCGGCGTCCTGGTGGGCAAACACCCGCACCCCACGTCGGCGCAGGGACTCGAGCACGGGACTCTCACGCGGGTCGGATCCGCTCACCTGAAAACCGCGGTCGGCCAGGATTCCGGCCAGTGCCGACATCCCAATGCCGCCGACCCCGATGAAGTGAAGGGGGGCCCGGTGGTCGAGCAGCGGTGCCAAATGCGTCTCCATGCGGACCCGAAGGTAGGTGTTGACGCTGCGCTTGTCTCTCCCCTTTTAACGCTTGTTTGGCTCCGCGAAAGGTTCAGCGGCTGGAGCGGCTCCTGGAGGGGGGAGACCATTTCTGTATGATCGGCAGCCAAACTCCCCTTGTCAACGGGTTTCCCGTTCCTGCCATGACCCTGCGCGTTGCGATCAATGGATTCGGCCGGATCGGTCGCAACTTCATGCGTTGTTGGCTCAGCCGTGGCGAAAACACCGGGATCGAGGTGGTCGGCTTGAACGACACTTCCGATCCACGCACCAATGCCCATCTGCTCGAGTACGACTCGATGCTGGGCAGGATTCGTGACACCGTGGTGGGTTACACCGATGACACGATCACGGTCAACGGTAAGCCGATCAAATGTTTTTCCGACCGTAATCCGCTCAACCTTCCCTGGAAGGACTGGGGGGTCGATCTGGTCATTGAAGCCACGGGCGTCTTCATTGACACCGAAGGTGCCGGCAAGCACCTCAAAGCTGGCGCCAGCAAGGTGCTGATCACGGCTCCTGGCAAGGGTGACGGCATCGGAACCTTCGTCGTCGGGGTCAACGACGATCAGTACCGTCACGACGACTTTGACGTGATCAGCAACGCCAGCTGCACCACCAACTGCATGGCGCCCCTGGTCAAGGTTCTGGATCAGGCCTTCGGCATCGTCAAGGGCACGATGACCACCACCCACAGCTACACCGGTGACCAGCGCATTCTTGATGCCAGCCACCGCGATCTTCGCCGCGCCCGTGCCGCCGCCATCAACATCGTCCCCACCTCCACCGGTGCCGCCAAGGCCGTCGCTCTGGTGTATCCGCCGATGAAGGGCAAGCTGAACGGCATCGCCATGCGCGTGCCCACTCCCAACGTCTCTGTGGTCGACCTGGTGATCGAAGTGAGCCGCGGCACCACCCGTGAGGAGGTCAACGCCGTGCTCAAGGAAGCCTCGGAGAACGGCATGAAGGGCATCATCAAATACTCCGATCTGCCGCTGGTGTCCTCCGACCATGCCGGTACGGATGAATCCACGATCGTGGATGCCGATCTCACCCTGGTGATGGGCGACAACATGGTCAAGGTGATCTCCTGGTACGACAACGAGTGGGGCTACAGCCAGCGGGTGGTCGATCTGGCCGAGCTGGTGGCCAAGAACTGGAAGTGAGGTCTGCTCCCTGTCCCTGAGCTCGGAGTGTCGGGGCCGTCCTGGCTGCAGGGCGGCTTTTTCATGGTCCAGCGCCAGGGATCAGTGAAAATGTGTGAAGCCTCGGCCCACGTCCGCCAGGGGTGAACCGTCACCGGCCCAGCGCAGAATCCCCGAGCCCGGGGTCAGTGATCCGATCCGGCGGCTCCCGGGCAGGGACCGGATCAGCTCCCGGGCCCAGCCTGGATCGAGGGCCAGCACCAGTTCGAAATCTTCACCGCCGTTCAGGCACCAGGTTTCGGCGACGGCCAGGGCCGCCATCTCCGGGTCGATCGGAAGGTCCCGGCGCTCCAGGAGAGCGTCGCATCCGCTCCCCTCGGTCAGGGTCTTCAGCGCCGCTGCCAGCCCATCGCTGCTGTCGGTGCCAGCCACTCTCCAGGGGCTGCCCACAGGCCTGCATGAGGCCAGCGCCGCAACCGCATCCAACCGGGGCCGCGGCCTGCGGTGCGCCTGAACAGCTCGCTCCAGCAGGGCTGCGCCCGCCAGGCGCCAGTCGGCAGCCGGCGGTGAGGACGGCATCTCGTGCAGCAGAGCCGCGAGGCCCAGCCGGCTGAGGCCATGGGGTCCCGTGCTCACCAGGGCATCACCGGGGTGACCATCCCGGCGCCGGATCGGCCCGTCCGCTCCGAGCCGCCCCAGGGCTGTGACAGCAAGAAGCCGCTGGCCGCCGCCGCTGCAATCGCCCCCCAGCAGCGTGCCGCCGTAGCACCCCAAAGCAGCGCTGAGTCCGCGGTATACCCCCTCCACCCAGGCCCAGGGGGTGGCCGCGGGGGCCACGAGGGCCACCGTCAGCCCCAGCACCTCCCGGCAGCCCATGGCCGCGAGGTCCGAGAGGTTGGCCGCCGCCGCCCGCCAGCCCACATCGTCGGCGGCCATGGTGGAGTCGCTGAAATGAACTCCCTCCACCAGCACGTCGGTGTTGACCACCAGTGACCGCTCCGAGGGGCCATCCAGCAGAGCGGCATCATCGGTGAACTGTCCGGGGGGAGCGAAGGCTCCGAGCCGCTCGATCAGCTCCCATTCACCCAGGTCGGCGAGGGTCGGCGCCAGGCCTGAGCCCTCAGCCATGGGGCCGCAGGTTGTCGGCCCCCTCCACCACGGTCGCTTTGACAATGCCGTCGTCGGCGGTGAGCTCCTCGAGGACATCGAAGCCCTCGACCACGTAGCCGAAGGCGGCGTAGCGGCCGTCGATCAGATTGAGGCCCGCCGGGGTGAGTTCCGCCTCGAACAGGAAGAGGAAGAACTGGGAGGAGCCATCGTCGAGGGCGGTGTCGGAGTGCGCCCAGCCCAGGGTCCCCTTGGTGGCGAAAGGCAGAACCGGAGTGGCCTTGAACAGGCCGAGCTCCTCGAAGGTCCTGTTGTAGAAGGGCTTGCTCTGACCCGGAACCATGATCTCGAGGGGCACCTTCCGTTCGTGGCCGGAGGCGTCCACATAGCCGCTGGCGGCTCCTTTTGGATCGCCGGTCTGCAGGACGTAGAAATCCTCGGCGCGGATGAAGGGCAGGTTGTCGTAGAACCCCCGCTGAACCAGATCAACGAAGGCTCCGGCGGTCAGTGGTGCGTTGTAGCCATCCACCACGGCGATCAGGTCCCCTTTGGTGGTGGTGAGCTTCACGGTGGCGCGACCCAGCAGCCTGGGCAGGTCGGCGAACTCTGCCGGAATGTCGAAGGGGAACGGCCCCACCAGCAGGGCTTCCGCTTCTCCGATGGTGCTCAGGGCACGGCGGCGGGTGGCCAGGAAGGCGTCGCGGTCCTGCTGCTCGGCGGCCTCGGCCACGGCCTGCAATTCAGATTCGAGGCGGTCGAGCAGGGCCGTGGCCTGATCGCGCTGCTCGGGCTGGTAGGCCGCGAGCAGGGCTGAGCGCCGGCTGCTCAGCAGAGCCTGGGCTTTGCGGGTCTTGCCGGTGAGCGCGCTCCAGCGCTTGGCACGCAGGTCGTCGCTGCTGTCTTCCAGGCGATGCTGCAGGTTCTGCAGATCCGGCTGCTCGATCGGCAAGGCATTGCGCAGAAGGGCTGCAGGATCGGTGACGGCGTTCCCCGGCGGCAGGGCCGCCGCCACCGGGCTGATCAGGCCGAAGAAGCTGGCGCCACAGGCGATCACCAGCGCCAGCAGCAGTCGTGTGATGGCCCGCCAGGGGTTCCGGCGCTGCTCTCCCGGACGCTGGGCCACGGGCCTGCGGGCTTGCGGTTGCTGAGAACTCCTGTTCATGGCTGTCCCTGCCGGTCTCCGGGCGTTCTGCCGTACTTCGGACTTTGGCACAGCCTGCCGGGGGCCAGAGCCAGTCTCTGAGGGGGTTCAACGGCCAGCCGTACAATCCCGCTCACCCGTTCCGCCGGAATGATCTCGAGCAACGACTTCCGAACTGGCACCACCATCGAGCTCGATGGACAGGTCTGGAGGGTCGTCGAGTTTCTGCATGTCAAGCCTGGCAAGGGCTCTGCCTTCGTGCGCACCAAGCTCAAGGCCGTGCAAAGCGGCAACGTGGTCGAGAAGACCTTCCGAGCCGGGGAGACCGTCGCCCAGGCCCAGCTCGAGAAATCCACCCTGCAACACACCTACATGGAGGGTGACGAGTACGTCTTCATGAACATGGCCTCCTACGAGGAGACTCGTCTCACGGCCAAGCAGATCGGTGATGGTCGCAAGTACCTCAAGGAAGGGATGGAGGTGAACGTGGTGTCCTGGAACGGGTCGCCCCTGGAGGTGGAACTTCCCAACTCCGTGGTGCTCGAGGTCACCCAGACCGACCCTGGCGTCAAGGGTGACACCGCCACCGGGGGGACCAAGCCCGCCATCGTCGAGACCGGCGCCCAGGTGATGGTGCCCTTGTTCATCACCATTGGCGAGAAGATCAAGATCGACACGCGCAACGACAGTTATCTCGGGCGGGAGTCCTGATTGCCATGCAGCTCGACCACGACCAACTGCACAACCTGCTCATCTTCCTGGAGCAAAGCGACATCCAGGAGCTGAAGCTCGAGGGTGACGATTTCCGTCTGGAAGTGCGCCGCAATCTGCCGGCTCCAGCAGTGCTGCCCCCTGCACCGGCCCCGGTGGCCTCTCCCGCGGAAGCTCCAGCCGCCGCTCCGGCCCAGGGTTCCGCCGGCGTCACGGCTCCCTCCAGCCCCCCGCCTGCCCCCTCGTCGTTGCGGGCCGATCTCGTCGACATCACGGCCCCGATGGTGGGCACCTTCTATCGCTCTCCCTCGCCGACCGATCCGCCCTTCGTCGAGATCGGCAGCCGGATCAGTGTCGGCCAGCCTGTATGCATTCTCGAGGCCATGAAGCTGATGAACGAGCTGGAGGCTGAAGTCAGCGGTGAACTGGTGGAGATCCTGGTGGAGAACGGCACACCGGTGGAATTCGGCCAGGTGCTGCTGCGGGTCAAGCCCGCCTGAATCCAGAGATGCTGAGCCGAGCCGGCTGTGGCCGTGCTCAGCCCAGCTCCCAGGCTGTCTCCAGGGCCGCCACCATGCTGTCGGCACGGGCCAGGCCAGCACCGGCGATGTCGAAGCCGGTTCCGTGATCCGGTGACGTGCGCAGGAAGGGCAGCCCCAGGGTCGTGTTCACGGCCGCATCGAAGGCCAGCAGCTTGACGGGGATCAGCCCCTGATCGTGATACAGCGCCAGGTACCCGTCAGCTCCCTGACCATCACCACGCCAGGCCGCGGCCGCCCCCAGCCAGCAGCTGTCCGGCGGAAGTGGCCCCTTCACCGTCACCGAGGGATGCCTCTGCCGCCAGCCCTCCAGCAGTGGAATCAGCCAGTCCTGCTCCTCCATCCCCAACTGGCCCCCTTCGCCGGCATGGGGATTCAGACCGGCCACCGTCAGGCTGGGCTCGGGCTGAAAGCGCCGGCAGAAGTCCAGCAGCATCTCCAGCTGATGCTCCACCAGGGTGGGTGTGAGGGCCTGGGGCACCTCGGCCAGGGGGATGTGGGTGGTGGCCAGCAGTGTGTTCAACCGCCAGCGGCCCCCGGGTGAGCGGGCGGTGAACAGCATCGAAGCCTGCTTTCGCCCGCAGAGTTCCGCCAGCCGCTCGGTCTGACCGGGGTAACGATGGCCGGCGGCGTGCCAGGCGTGTTTGGCGATCGGCGCCGTGGTCAGGGACCGGGCCTGACCGCTGAGCACCAGATCCACCGCCGCATTCAGCCAGGCGAAGCTGGCCGCACCACTCGCCGCCGTCCCCTGCCCCGGGACGATCCCCTCCTGCAGTGGCCTGTCGAGGATGGGGTAGTCACCTGGATCCGCCAGCGGCGCCGCACTGCGGTCGCGCAGCTCCATGTAGGTCTGCTCCAGCCAGCGGCGGCAGCCCACCAGCACCACAGTCTCAGCTGTGCCCCGCGCCTTCAGGACAGCCAGGGACTTGAGGGTCACCTCGGCGCCGATGCCGGCGGGATCCCCCAGGGCCAGGGCGATGACTCCTTGTTTAGCGTTGTTGCCAGTGGCCTTGAGAGTCATGATCCGCTGGTTGCTTCTGGGGGGACTGGTTCTGGGCCTGGCTCACGGGTTGCAGAAGAAATGGGTTGTGATCGACTGGTGCCGACTGAAGGCTGACCTGAACATTCCCAGCCTCACCAATCTTCAACCGCTGGCAGCTCCGGTCTGCCCTGAGGAGGTGCTGCAGCCATCCCCTCGCTGAAGAGCCTGTTCCTCCAGCAGGGAAGCCCTGAATCCTTCCCGGTAACTGGGAAAGCGCAGCCGGTAACCGAGCTCGACGCGCAGCCGCCTGTTGCTGGTGCGGCGATTCTCGCTCCAGAAGCTGCGGGCCATCGGACTGAGGCTCTCCTGGATCTGCGCGTAGGACTCCACCTCGGGTAATTTGCAGTCGAGCAGATGGGCGGCATAGCCCAGGGTTTCACTCGATGGGCAGGGCCTGTCGTCCGCCACGTTCAGTACAGAAGGCCGCTGATCACTCGGCAGGGCGAGGTTGTGCAGCAGGGCACCGGTGATGTCATCGACGTGGATGCGGCTGAATACCTGGGCCGGTTTGTGGATCAGGCGGCTGCTGCCGGCGCGCAGGCCATCGAACGGGCAGCGCCCCGGCCCGTAGATCGCCGGCAGGCGGAACACCTGCAGGGGCAGGCCGCTGGCCTGCCACGCCTGTTCGCAGGCCAGCCGGGCACGGCTGCGGGGCAGTCCCGGAGCAGGCGGGTCGCCTTCGTGGACCCAGGCGCCGCCGCGATCGCCATAGACCCCGGAGGTGGAGAGGTAGCCCAGCCATTGCAGCGGCAGGCCGGCCAGGATGGCGCCAAGGCTTTCCAGCACCGGATCCTTGCCGTCACGGCCTGGGGGAACCGTGACCAGCACATGGGTCACCTCCTCCAGGGCTGCGGGCTCGATCCCAGGCCTGAGCTCGCTGGCGAAGGCCACCGGGCTGATTCCCTCCTCGAAGACGCGATGGCCACCGTGGCGGTGGCTGATCAGCACAGGCATGCCTGTGGCGGCTACCGCCGAGGCGAAGCGCCGGCCGCTGTAACCGCCCCCCAGCACGAGCATCCGGCCGGAGGCCCCTCTCCAGGGGCTGCGGTTGACAACAGCATTCACCATGAGTACACCTGTATCACTGCTCGGTTCCGCCGATGGCTTCCTCCTGCTTCTCTACATCCCGTCCCCTCCCAGCGAGTCTGCCCCGCCCTGGCCAGGCCCGTCCCTGGAGCTTCCCCCATGCCGTGGGGGCTCTTCCGCTGGTGGTGGTGGCCCTGGTCCTCACCGCGGCCCTGGTGGCTCCCGAGCAGCCCGAGCAGCTCGCGGCCCACTGCGAGCGTCACAACGGTCCAGCGGCCTGTCGTGTCTGGTGACGAAGGCTTGGTTTCAGGCCGGCTGCAGGGTCAGGGGCGGCCTCTGAGCCAGGGGTGCCGGTTGGGTTGGCGCCGCTGCCGGTTCGGGAGCGGCCCACTGCAACAGGCGCACGGCCAGGCGCAGGTCCCCATCCATCCAGGCGCGGATCGCCATCGCCCGGCGCGGATCGTAGAAGCGCTGACGCCGGTACCAGTCGAAAGCGTCAGCGTCGCTTTTGTGGCCGTTGCAGGCCAGGCAGGCGGGAACGCAGTTTTCGGTCACGCTCAGCCCGCCGCGGCAGCGCGGCATCAGATGATCAATCGACTCCGAACGATTGCCGCAATAAATACAGCGATGTTGGGTCTGTTTGTGCAGGGATTGTCTCCAGCGTCTGACTCGCAACTTGGGGCAGAGATCCTCAAGGAAGACCGCATCCCTGACCTGCATTCCCATGCCTCGGTTGCGGACAGTTTGCCCATGGCTTCTGGACTGTCAATGTGTCGACGACTTCATTTTTTCAAGCTGATCGAGGAGCCTTGTTCAAGGCGCCAAGCCGACTAGAATCCAAGTCCACGATGCGCGGCTGTGTCCCTGCGAGTCACGCGAGGGACTCAGCTGCGCTGCCTGCTGCGGCTTGGGTCCTGCGGCCTGATCGAGGTGATCTCCCCGTTCGACCCGGTCACCCAGGCCCAGTTGCGACGGATCAGGCCGCCGGGCCGCTGGAGGGCCCAGCGCCAATGCTGGGAGTTTCCGCTCGAGGCCGCCGGCCAGCTGGAGGCTCTGCTGGGGGAGCGCTTCCTGATCGAGCCGGACCTCGCCCAGTGGCTGGCCTGGTTGCGCCAGCCCCTCCCTCCCCTGCCCCCTCATCGGGAGTTGGTGGCAGCGGCCCAGCTGGAGGCTCCCTTGCCGGACGGGCGCCAGCTGTTCAGCCACCAGCGCACGGCGGCCCGCTGGCTGCTGGCGCGCCGTGGAGCTGTTCTGGCCCATGCGATGGGCCTGGGCAAGACCCTCACAGCCCTGATGGCAGCCCGCGCCCTGTCCCGTTGCGCCGACTGCCGCATTGCCGTGGTGGCTCCGGTGGGTCTGCACGGCTTCTGGCGGCAGGAGTCCCTGGCCCTGCAACTGGCCGTGGAGCTGTTCAGCTGGGCGCGATTGCCGGCGGAATTGCCCCCTGCCGGCACCGTGCTGCTTGTGGATGAGGCCCATTTCGCCCAGAACCTGGGGGCGGCCCGTACCCGCGCTCTGCTGCGCCTGGCCCGCCATCCGCGCCTGCGGGCGATCTGGCTTCTGAGCGGCACCCCGATGAAGAACGGCCGCCCGCTGCAGCTCTTCCCCCTCCTGGCGGCGATCGATCATCCCCTTGGCCGTGATCAGCTCAGCTTTGAGCAGACCTATTGCCAGGGCCATTGGTGCGAAAGCGGCGGGCGCCGCCATTGGCAGGCCAACGGTGCTGAACGTCTGGAGGACCTGCACCGTCTGATTCAGCCGTTGGTGCTGCACCGTCGCAAGCAGGATTGCCTCGACCTTCCCCCCAAGCGGCGTCTGATCTGCCCCGTGACGCTCAGCGCCAGCGAGGCCCGGGGCTTCGAGCATGAGCTGCAGCAACGGGTGGAGCGCTACCGCCTTCGGGCCGCCCGCGGCGAGGTGCGCCGCGACGCTGAATCCCTGGCGATGCTCACGGCCCTCAGGCAGATCGGCGCGGCCTACAAGCTGCCGGCGGCCCAGGCTCTGGTCACCGAGTTGCTCGCGGACGGAGCGGCGGTGGTGGTGTTCACAGCCTTCGTGGCCCCTGCCGAGCGGCTGGCCGCGAGCCTTGGTGGTGCCGTGCTCACGGGCCGTCTCAAGCCACCGGAGCGCCAGCGCCAGGTGGAGCGCTTCCAGGCGGGTCGGGTGCCCCTGCTGGTGGCCACCTTCGCGGTGGCGGGTCTCGGCTTCACGCTGCACCGAGCCAGTCACGTTGTGCTGCTGGAGAGGCCCTGGACCCCGGGCGATACCGAGCAGGCGGAAGACCGGGCCCATCGGATCGGTATGGCCGGTCCCCTCACGGCCCATTGGCTGCAGCTGGGGGTCGCCGATCAGCTGGTGGACGGGTTGATCGCCAGCAAGGCCGAGCGGATCGCCCTGGCCCTCGGGGGCCGTCAGGCGATCCTGCGCCGCCAGGCCCTGCCGGCGATGGTGCGCCAGTTGCTGGAGGCCTGGTGAGTCAGGGGGCCGCTGCCGCCGGGATGTCGCGGCAGCTTTCCTGGCGCACACGGATGTCGGTGACCAGCTGGGGGTCGTCGGCATCCTTCGCGGGCTTGCCGTTTCCGGTGGCCTTGAGCAGCTCTGCCGCCCTGTCGATGTCCTGGCAGGCCCTGGCCAGTTCGCCCCTGAGGGTGTGAATCACGAAGCGGTCACTGAGGGGACGGGCCTCCAGTGGGTAGGCGCTCACCACCCTGTCGCAGTGCTCGAGGGCCTGATCGAGCCGATCCACCTTGACCTCATCGAGGCACTCGTCCCGACGCAGCCGTGGGGATTCCGTGGTCGGGGGTTCCGCTGCCGCGCAACCGGCCAGAGCCAGGACCAGAGCCAGAGCGCACCAGAGGGCCCGGGGGGGGGCTGTGCGAAGGGAATCAGTAGGAATAGCGGTCATGGCGAGTGGTTCCGCCGCCGCTGGGGATGGGAACAGGACCTGTGCTGCCATTGGCGGGGATGTCGGTCCTCAGTGGCACGGGCTTATCACCGCCATAGAGGGCTCCCATGAAGCGGCCGCAGTCGGGGAAGGCCTCGGGGGAATTCACCACGGCCTCGGTGATCATCACCGCGGCATGTTCTGGAGAGGTCTTGAACAGACTGGAGCCCTGGCGTTTGATCAGGGCATAGGCGGCGTTCCAGCTCACGTCGTGATCATTGCCGGCCTTGCGCATGAAGCAGTACACCTCCGCGCCTTTGGTGCCTGGATCGCTGGGTTTCGGCTGGCTCAGCACGGGGAGCGGACCCGTCAGGAGCACCAGGCCGGGCAGCAGGATCCCGTGCAGGGCCGACCTCAAACTGTGGCTACGGTCCCTGGCGGGTGCCGTGGACGTTGGGCAGGGACGGAGGAGACGGGACAGCATCGAGTCGGTCAGTGGAGCCGGTCATCGGGCACCAACGTATCGGTCGACTCCACACTGTCGAGGGGGCGGCACGGGTGCCTGTCAACCGGAGGGATGACCAGCTGTGAATGACAGCACCATCCTGATCACGATGGGCACCACCAGCAGCACCGTGATCAGCCTCACGGCGTGAAGGGCCGCCACGGCTGCCCCGACTCCGAATTCAGCGCCCACCAGGCTCATGCCGCTGATGCCGCCAGGGGCTGCCCCGAGCAGGGTGATGATCGGACTCACGCCCAGCAGCCTGCTGCTCCAGAGGCCGACCACCAGGCCGGTGGCCACCAGGGTGACGGTGATCAGGATCGCCGGCCGCCACAGTTGCCGCAGTTCCGTCAGCGCTGTGCTGGTGAGGCCGGTGCCGATCACCGTGCCGATGGCGATCTCCAGGCCCGTACGGGTGCCAGGGGGCCAGTGGGCCACATCCCAGCGCCCGCTCATGCTCACCAGGCCCGCGCCGAGCAGGGCCCCCGCCAGGGGCGCCGCTGGAATCCCCGTGCGCAGGGCGAGCAGGCCACCGCCCAGGCCGGCAAGGAGGTAGATCGCCAGAGTGGCCAGGCTGGGCATGCCCGCAGGTGACGCCAGGACGACTCAGTCTGGGAGATGGCTTGAGCGGTGAGCGGTTCTGTGTTGTGATCGGCCTTCTTGGTTCGGTTGCCATGCCCTCGGAATCGGTGTCGTTCCGCATCACCCGCACGGCGGAGGATCTCGCCCAGACGGTGGCGGCCCTGTCGCATCGGCTGGTGCACCTGGAGCAACGGCTGGGCCTGCTGGAGATGGCGCTGGAGGACGACCAGCAGCCGGAGTCCGATCAGCTCCAGGCTCTCTCCAATGTGGAGGTGCTGCTGCGGGACTGCCGCCAGCTGCTTGAGACGTCAGCGCCGGCGTCCGCTCCGGTGGCGGTCGAGCCTGCCTCACCGCAGGAGCTGGACCTGGCCGCCTAGGTGGTCGTCGGCACCGCTCCGGCGTCTGGGTCAGCACCTCATCCCGTCCCGTCGTGACAGGACCTGATCACTCAGGGGCAGATCCTGACCACTCAAGGAGCGTCCTTATCACTCAAGCTGGCAGCGCCCTGCTTCTGAGTGGCAGAATGAAAAGAAAAACAACCATGGCCAGCACCTATCCGGCCTGCCCCCTGCCCCGTAACGGGGGGTCGTTGACCGCTCCGTCCACCGTCCACCGCCCTGGCTACATTGAAGGTGGCCATCAGCTCGAGAAGCTGGAGTTCGCGCTGGCCATCGCCATCAGCCGTGGGGACAGCAGCCGGGCGGGCCAGTTGCGTATCCAGATCGAGGCCCTCGGTGGTCTGGGCGAAGAGCCCGGCACCTGATCAGCTGAACCGGTCTCTTCCTGTCAGGATTCCTCTCTCTTTCAAGCCATATTCTCGCCGAAGCGTTAGAGTGGCCCAAGATTGATCTGTTGTTGTGCTTGCGGTTCAAACGCGATCTTCGATCGCCATGTCACAAGGATCAGAGCAACGAAGCCAGTTTCTCCGCGATGCGGCCAAGCATGAATCCCGTGCCGAAGCTGCTGCCCAGCGAGGTGATCTTGTCGAAGCGGCTCAGGCTGTACTCAAATCTCTGGATTGTGAGCGTCGCGCCGGGAGCATTGGACCCCAGATTCTCCAGGTGATCAAGCCGAGATCCTGAAGGGCTCGACACTCTTCATTCAGTCCCGGTCAGGGATTGACGAGGAATTGATCTTCAGATCACAAGCGGGTGACCGGACTCGAACCGGCGACGTTCAGCTTGGGAAGCTTCTCGATTGATGGGCTGAACTGACTGTGCCGCAGTCAGTCTCATGCTCCTTCATCCTTGGATGTGAGAAGGTCTGTGAGAAGGTTTCGACCAGGCTCTTGCCATCGATAGCTGATCTGCAAGCTGCGCATAGTCCATGGCCCGATGGCCCCGCAGCCGTCGCTCCCACATCCGTTGCGGCACGGGGTGGCTGAGATCGAGCCAGCCGATGATGCGCGCGCTGGTTTTGTCAGCCTGCTGCCGCTGCATGAGCCCCAGGCCGGCGTTGGATCCTGCAGATCCAGGCCTGCACGCCCTCCAGCCCACCCATCCACGCCTGCCCCTCTCGGGCTGCGTGGGGGTCCTGATAGAGGGCGATCACGCTGCCATCGCCGCCCGCTCCGCTGAACTTCGCCCCCAGCGCTCCGCCCGCCTTCAACCCTTGCACGGCCCGCGCCAGGGCCGGGGCGTGCAGGGCTGGCAGCAGCGCAGCCATGTGGTCATAGGCCTGCTGACAGCGATCCATCGCCCGCCCGAGGCCCGTGGCCTCGCCGCCACGCAGGGCCACCGCTCCTTGTTCGGCTTCAGCGGCAAAGGTGGCCAAGGCTGCCCGCACGGCCGCAACCGCCTGGGGATCCAGGTCTGACGCTGCCTGGCCGCGTGCGTGGTCTTGCAACGCCTGCAGGATGGCGTCTGTGTTTCGCGGTGCTGCAAAAGAGGCCACAACCAGATGCAGGGTCTGCGCCGGCTGGATCGTTGTGATCGACACGGCTCCGTCGTTCCCCCAGCGCAGCAGGATCGGTTCGCGCGACACGCAGGCGATCGGATCGAGGGGGCCACAGGCCACGCCGAGCAGATCCCGTTCCACATGGGTGGCCAGCGCCGCCAGCTCCCGACCCTCCAGGCGACAGCCGGCGTGCCGGACCAGGGCATCCAGCACGGCCACACAGAACGCCGCCGATGACGACAACCCCCTCCCGGCGGGGAGATCGGCTTCCACCGTGAGCTGCACGGCAGGGATGGCAATCTGCCTTGCTCGCAGCGCTGCGGCGGCTGCCGGTACGAACCGCAGGGCACCTCCTGCGGGATCGACGCCGCCATCGATGGGCCAGTGCCCCTCCAGTGTCTGGCCCTCAAGCGTTGTCTTCAGGTGCAGGCCGCGTTCGGCGGGATTGGCGTTCACCCGGATGCCCTGCTCCAGGGGCACCGTCAGGCTGGCTCCTCCCCACCAGTCGCAGTGTTCACCCAGCAGGCAGGCACGACCAGGAACGCGAACGGTCTGCGACATCGTGCGGTTCTCCGGTTTCTCTGTGATAACCCTGGTCCATGCTCGTCGTGCCGGCGATGCCGCGGCCTTCCCCCGGTGAGGATGCCGCCTACCAGCGACATCCCATGGCCACCCTGCTCACCCACCGGCTGCAGCTGGTCACCGCCGGCCCGTTCCGCTGCCACGACATCACCGCCGCGCTTCAGGCCCTTGGTGGAGCGCGCCGATTTGGGTGACGGCCTGCTGGTGGCGGCCGGGCAGCACACCACCACCCGTCGGGTTTCGGCGGCACTGGTGGTGAACGAGAACGAGGAGCGGCTGCTGGCCGATATCGAACGCTTCTTCCTGGAGCTGGTTCCGGCCGATCGGCCCTGGCTGCACAACGATCTGCACCTGCGGCCCGACATCGCCCCGGATGAGCCGCGCAACGCCCACAGCCACCTGATCGCCCTGCTGTTGGGCAACCACCTCAGCCTGCCGGTGGTGGCGGGTCGGCTGGGGCTGGGGGGTTACCAGGCGGTGCTGTTGGTGGGGCTTGATGGCCCGCGCCAGCGGGAGGTACTGGTGCAGCTGTGGGGCTGAGCGCCAGGTTGTCCGGGCGGTGGCGTTTCGCCATGCTCGTCTCCGCTGCCAAGGGTTTCTCTCGGGCGAAGAGCGCCTCGATCCGTCGGGTTTCGGCCACCAGCTGCTCCTCCGGCCCCGGCGGCGGCGTGGCCACCGTGCGGGGAGTGGGCTCAGGGCCAATGCCGAAGCCTGCGATGCTCGATCGGGCGCGGCTGGCGATGGTGCCCAGATCCCCGGCCTCAGGCCTGCCAGGGTATCCGCGGCATGGAGCCGGTATCCGTCGCCTTCCCCACTGTGTGGAACGGTTGCATCGGGCGATCTCACCAGCGGGGCGGTTCAGGCTTGGTCCATCCCGCTTCCGTTCTCAATGGCGCCGATCCCGTCTCCCACGACCACTGCCGAAGCGTGGCTGAGTTCGTTCGCGGCTGCTTTGGCGGGTGGCGACCCCCAGGCCGTGGTGGCGCTGTTTGGCCCGGAATGCTTCTGGCGCGATCTGGTGGCGTTCACCTGGAACCTCCGCACCGAGGAGGGGCCCGAGGCCATCGCGGCCATGCTGGCGGCCCGCCTGGCGGATGTGGCGCCCCATGGCTTCCAGCTCAGGGGCGAGGCCAGCGAGGCCGGCGGCCGGGTGGAGGCCTGGTTCGGTTTCGAAACGCGGGTGGGGCGCTGCAGCGGCCACTTGCGCCTGCGCGATGGCCGCGCCTGGACCCTGTTCACCGCCCTCGATGAACTGAAGGGCCACGAGGAGCGGGTGCGCGAGCGGCGGCCGGCCGGCGCCCAGCACGGCGTCCATCCCGGGCGGCAGTCGTGGGCTGAGCGCCGCGAGGGGGAGCGGCAGGCCCTGGGAGTGACGGAGCAACCGGATGTGGTGATCGTGGGCGGCGGCCAGGCCGGCCTGAGCCTCGCCGCCCGTCTCCGTCACCTGGAGGTGTCGGCCCTGGTGCTGGAGAAGCAGCCCCGCCCGGGTGACCACTGGCGACGCCGTTACAAGAGCCTCTGTCTGCACGATCCCGTTCACTACTGCCATTTCCCCTATCTCCCTTTCCCCGAGGGCTGGCCCCCTACACCCCCAAGGATCAGCTGGCCGACTGGATGGAGGCTTACGTGAGCGTGATGGGGCTGAACGTCTGGGGTGGTTCGCCGGTCCGCAGTGCCCGCTTCGATCCGGCTGAAGGTCGCTGGCAGGTGAGCACCGAGCGCGATGGCCAGCCGGTGGTGCTTCGCCCCCGCCACTTGGTGTTCGCTATGGGTGTGTCGGGCTATCCGCTGATGCCGTCGCTGCCGGGGGCGGAGAGCTTCGCCGGTGATCAGCACCACTCCAATGCCCATCCCGGCCCCGATGCCTACCGCGGTAAGCGCTGCGTGGTGGTTGGCTCCAACAACTCCGCCCACGACATCGCCGCCGCCCTCTGGGAAGCCGGAGCCGCCCAGGTGACGATGCTGCAGCGCAGCTCGACGCTGATCGCGCCGGTGCATGCGCTGGAGAAGTACGGCTTCGCCGATGTCTATTCGGAGCGCACCGTGGCCCAGGGCATCACCGCCGAGCAATCGGACATGACGATCGCGTCCATTCCCTACAAGCTGCTGCCCCAGTGGCAGAAGCCGATCTACGACGCGATGCGCGTCGAGTACGCCGATCTCTATGCGCGCCTGGAGAAGGCCGGGTTCCTGCTCGATTTCGGTGCCGACGACTCCGGTGTGTTCATGAAGTTCCTGCGGCGGGGTTCGGGTTACTACCTCGGGACTCCTGAAAAACGGCCGACTCCATATCTCGCCGTAACGGGCGTCTGAGCTGGACTTGTGCAGGCTATGCCCACGTCTATGCGGTGACTGGCCAATCGTTCCAGCTTTCGTCGGTAAAGGCCCA
>NZ_JAYGIA010000078.1:0-27233 GCF_034931165.1 Synechococcus sp. BA-124 BA4
CCCTTGTGCGCTGCACGGGCAGCCGGGCTCCGCACTGGCTGGCGGCCGGCGGTCTGCCCTGTGATCCGTCCACGGGTCGCGTCTTCACGGAGGCCAGCCTTGAGGTGGAAGGCCATCCCGGTGTGTTCGCCTGCGGCGACTGCGGCCTGGTGCGCGCGGCGCCACGCTCTCCCAGCGGGGTCTGGGCGGTGCGTGTGGCTCCGGTGCTGGCGGCCAATCTGCGCCGCTCCCTGCGCGGGGAACCCCTGCGCCCCTGGCATCCCCCCCGCTGTGCCCTGCAGCTGCTGGGGGACGGCGGTGCCGTCGATGGCCAGCCCCGTGCCCTGGCTCAGTGGGGACCCCTGTGCCTGGGGCCCTCCCGCTGGCTGTGGTGGTGCAAGGCCTGGATCGACCGCCGCTTCATCAGCCGCTTCCAGGCCCTGGCGCCTATGGCCGAGGAGAGCCCCTGCCGGGGCTGCGCTGCCAAGCTGGGTGCCGCTCCCCTGCGCGGGGCCCTGGAGCGGCTGGGATCACCCGGGGGGGACGATGCCGCGGTGATCGCCGGTTCGCTGGATGAAGGACTGGTGCTGCAGAGCCTCGATGGCTTCCCCGCCCTGGTGGGCGATGACTGGCTGAACGGCCGGCTCACCACCCTGCATGCCTGCTCCGACCTCTGGGCCTGCGGCGCCCGGGTGGAGAGCGCCCAGGCCCTGGTGACCCTGCCCCGGGGAGCGGCGGCGCTGCAGGAGGAGTGGTTGCTCCAGACCCTGGCCGGGGTGCGCTCTGTGCTCGATCCCCTCGCTGCCCGGCTGGTGGGGGGGCACACGCTGGAGCAGCGCACCACAGCCGAGGGACTCAGCCTCGCTCTGAGCGTGACCGGCCGTTCTGAGCCGGGCCGTTTCTGGGCCAAGGGCGATCTGGCCGCCGGTGATCGGTTGCTGCTCAGCCGCCCGATCGGCAGCGGTGTGCTCTTCGCGGCAGCGATGGCCGGTGCGGCGGAGCCGGAGTGGCTCGACGGGGTCCTGGAGGAGATGGCTCAAAGCCAGCAGCCGCTGGTGGACCTGCTGGCCGCCCATGGCTGCCGCGCCTGCACCGATGTGACGGGGTTCGGCCTGCTGGGGCACCTCGGCGAGATGTTGCAGGCCGCGGCGGAACCCCTGCGGGTGGTGCTGGAGCCCCAGGCCCTGCCCGCCTTCTCCGGGGCGCTGGAGCTGCTGGAGCGGGGCTTCGCCAGCAGCCTGGCCCCCGCCAACCGCAGCGCCTGGGTGGAGCTGGAGAGTGGCAGGGTTCAGGCCGGGGCGCTCAAGCCCTGCTTGCGGGAGCTGCTGATCGACCCCCAGACCTGCGGTCCGTTGCTGGCGTCACTGCCGGCAGCGGCGGCCGAGGCGGCACTGGCTGCCGTGCGTGCCGGAGGATTTCCCCGGGCCGAGCTGATCGGGACGGTGCTGGCGGCCCCGGCCTGAGAAGGCCTTGGACCTCAGCGGTCCCGGACCTCAGTGCACCGGAAGGCTCATGTCCGAGCGGCCGTAGCGGTCATCGAAGCGGACGATGTCGTCTTCGCCGAGGTAGGGGCCGCTCTGCACCTCGATCATCTCCACGGGGATCTTGCCGGGATTGCTGAGACGATGTTTGGAGCCAAGCGGGATGTAGGTGCTCTGGTTTTCGCCCAGGAGCTCCTGGATGCCGTCTTTTTCCACCACGGCGGTGCCCTGCACCACCACCCAGTGCTCGGCGCGGTGGTGGTGCATCTGCAGCGAGAGGCTGGCTCCGGGGTTGACCATGATCTTCTTGACCTGCCAGCGGCTGCCCTCGACGATGCCGTCGTAGGAGCCCCAGGGACGGTAGATGCGGCGGTGGGCCTTCCCTTCGGGGCTGCCGCTGACGGCGAGGCGGTTCACGATGGTCTTGACCTCCTGGGCGCGGTCGCGGTGGGCCACCAGCACGGCGTCATCGGTTTCGACCACCACCAGGTCCTCCACCCCCAGGCCCACCACCAGCCGGTGTTCGCTGCGCAGGTAGCAGTTGCGTGACCCTTCACTGATCACCCGGCCCCGCAGCACATTGCCGTCGTCATCGCGCGTTCCGGTGTCCCACAGGGCGCTCCAGCTGCCCACATCGCTCCAGCCCGCCTTCAGGGGCAGTACCGCGCCCAGGCCCGTGCGCTCCATCACCGCCACGTCGATGGCGACATTGGGGCAGCTGGCGAACGACTCCCGCTCCAGGCGCAGGAAATCGAGATCGGCGCTGTCGTGGTCGATGGCGGCGCGGCAGCAGCTCACCACCTCCGGGGCCAACCGCTCCAGTTCGGCGAGGATGGCGCTGGCACGGAACAGGAACATCCCGCTGTTCCAGGTGAAGCGGCCGCTGGCCAGGAAACTCTCCGCCGTGTCCGCATCGGGCTTCTCCACGAATCGGGCGATCGGAGTGGGGGCCGGAATCGACGCTTCGCCAGGGCCTGTGCTGGCCCTGGTCAGGGGCTCCACCGCCTCGATGTAGCCGTAGCCGGTTTCCGGGGCCGTGGGCACGATGCCGAAGGTCACCAGCAGGCCTCCCTCGGCCGCGGCGCGGCCAGCCTCGACTGTGGCGCGGAAGCGTGCTCCGTCCTGGATGACGTGATCGGCGGCGAGCACCAGCAGCAGGGGATCCTCCCCCCGGCTGGTGGCGTGCAGGGCCGCCACGGCGATCGCCGGGGCTGTGTTGCGGCCGAGAGGTTCCAGCAGGATGGCGCCGGGCTCCACCCCGATCTGGCGCATCTGCTCGGCCACGATGAACCGGTGGTCCTCGTTGCAGATCAGCAGCGGAGGGGCCAGCTGGTTCAATCCCTTGAGCCGCAACTGGGTCTGCTGCAGCAGGGTCTCCTCGCCGCTGCCGGACAGGGGCCAGTACTGCTTGGGATAACTGGCGCGCGACAGCGGCCAGAGGCGGGTGCCGGTGCCGCCGCAGAGGATCACTGGCACGAGGGCGACCGCTGGGCTCATCGTCTGATCTTCCCTTGATGGGTCAATGCTGGCTCGAATCTTATGGGGAACACCCCGGAGCGCCAGCGGTCAGTCCCAGCCTCAGGTGTCGAGCAGCCCCGGCGGCGGCGTGATCTCGAGCCAGCCGCCGGCGATGTCCACCCGTGGCACGATCGCCTCCACGAAGGGGATCAGCGCCCGCCGGGGCTGGTCACCGCTGAGCTCGACCTCCAGCAGGTCGTTGCCGGCATGGATCAGATCCACCACGGTGCCGATCACCTCGCCATGGGGCGCCAGTCGAACCTGCAGTCCCTGCAGGTCGAGCAGGTGGAACTCCCCCTCCTGCAGCCGGGGCCGATCGCCCGCTTCCACCAGGAGATCCTGATGCACCAGGGCCTCGGCCTCCTCCCGCGTGCCGACCCCCTCCAGCCGCACCACGAACAGTTCCCGGCCGGGCAGTTGACGGCCGGAGAGCAGTCGCACGGCCCGGGCGGGCTCCTGGGCCCGGCGCAGCCAGCGCTGACCAGGCCGGGTGAAACGTTCAGGGAAGTCGGTGCGGGGCAGCACCCTCAGCTCTCCCTGCAGCCCCTGGGCCGCCACCACCTTCCCCACCACCAGCCACGCCTCCGGCGCGTCCGTTTCGCTCACCATCGCTTCACCACCATCGACTGACCCGCCGGGCATCTGCGCCCATCCTGCCGATCGGCTTGATAATGGAACCAACTTCTGCACTCACTCCATGGCTGCGGCTGAGTCCTCTTCAGCAGATGCGTCGCCTGAGGTGGCGCCGGTGCTTCCAGGCACCACCGTGGTGGTCCGCGATGGACGCTCGATCTACAACGGCTACAGGGGTTTTGTGCAACGCATCAGCGGCAGCCAGGCAGCTGTGCTGTTCGAAGGGGGCAACTGGGACAAGCTGGTCACGATGCCGTTGAAGACCCTGGAAGCGAGCTGATCGCCTGCCGCTGCTCGAGAGCCGAGCGGGCCGCCTGCTGCTCGGCGCCTCGGCGGGACCCTCCCCAGCCTTCCGCCACCGGCTGCCCTTGCAGATCCACCCAACAGTGGAAGCGCCGGGGGTCGCCATGGCGGCGGCTGTGTTCTTCACAGCGGTAGTGGGGCAGGCCGAGCCCCCGGGCCTGGCTCCACTCCTGCAGACCCGTTTTCCAGTTGTGGCGGTAGGGATCGGCCAGCAGCTCGCTGGTGCTCCGCTGCCAGTGGGGGGTGAGCCAGGTGTGCACCGGCTCCAGACTGCCAGTGGCCTCATAGAGCCCGCCGATCAGGGCCTCGCAGATCTCGGCGCGGATCGTCTGCCGCGCCGCGCTGTCCCCCGCCGCCACCGGGCCGAGGTGAACCATCGCCTCGATGCCGCAGCACTGTCCCAGCTCCGCCAGCCAGCGGTCGCTCACCAGCTGGGCCCGCAGGGCCGAGCGCTGGCCGACGTCCATGGTCTTGTGATGGCGCTCGAGAAACTCCGCCGCTGCCAGGCGCAGGACGGCATCTCCGAGAAACTCCAACCGCTCGTGGTTGATCGGCAGGCCGGCGGAGCTGTGGGTGAGGGCCTCCTCGACCGGGGCGAGATCGAAGTCGGGGTTGAGGGGATCAGTCAGCCCGGGGCCCCTCAGTCCGAGGTCCGCGAGGAACTGCACCAGGCTGCGGCAGCGCTCGTCACTCAGGGGCACGGGAGCTTCGCGGAGGGCCGTTGGCCTCCCTGCAGAGGCCGGAAAGGGTGAAAGCAGGACATAAGCCGGGTTCTGTTCCGGTCCGCCGGGGCGGACCGGGGTGGGCATCTGTCTGGGACCGCCGTTACCGACGGCCTCGAGCGGCGCACTTGTGTCGGGACGGGTGTCATGGCCAACCGTTGTCCCTGGGCCTTGCTCCCAGCCGGGGTTTACCGAGCCAGCACCTCTCGATGCTGCTGGTGCGCTCTTACCGCACCCTTGCACCCTTGCCTGTGCTCGGGGCCAGGCCCCGGCCATCGGCGGTGTGTTTCTGTGGCACTATCCTCACGGTCACCCGCACTGGGCGTTACCCAGCAAGCCTGGCCATTGGGGAGCCCGGACTTTCCTCAACCGAAGCCGGAGCCACCAGCCGAAGCCGGCGTCACCCTTCGATCGCGACCACCTCGCCTGCTTTCGAAGCCGAGTTTAGGTTGCGTGGGGATCGGGTCGGATAATGGTGACGTTGGGGCTGTAGCTCAGCCGGATAGAGCGACGGTTTCCTAAACCGTAGGTCGTGGGTTCGAGTCCCGCCAGCCCCGTCTGCCCACGTGGTAGGGAACGCTACCGGTGGTGGCCTTCCCAAACAGTGCTCCCTGGCTAGCGTGGGCGCGGCCGTGAATCCTGAATGAACGAGCTTCACGATCTCCGTCTGCGCTTGCTGGTTCAGCAGGAGGGTGAACGGATCGCCCGCAGTCAGCCCGACGAGCTGGATCTCTCTGTCGTCCAGGCCCGCTGCCTCTGCTGGCTGGCCCTCCTGGCCGAAGTGCATCAGGAGCAGTCGGTCGAGGCGGAGCAACGGGGCGACATGGAGCAGGCGATGGGCTGGTTCGCCGACTCGATGCGCCTGCGCGATGTGATCCAGCTGGTGAGCTCGATCGAAATCCCGCTGCCCAGCATCCAGGAGGACGGCGACGACAGCGACGATGACGACGACCAGCTGGACCTGCTCGGCCCCTTCGATCGTCTGGTCTGAGCCATCAGGAGTTCTCGGCGGCGCCCCTGAGCATCCAATGCCATGATGGACGTTAAGGAACCAAGGGAGCGCGGTGCCCGAAGAGCCCTGCCAATGCCCTGACTGCCAACGGTTCTATCGGGAACATGACCGATTGATCCGGGAGAACCCCACCCTGCGGCAGCAGCAGGAACTGAACTGGGCGGCCCTGCAGTCCTTCCGCACCCTGGCCGGCCGGGTGCTCGAAGAGCTGCAGAAGACCCAGGGTGACGGCGAAGCCGAAGTGCCGGCCCCTCAGCCCGCCTCCGCAGCTGCGTCAGGCCCCTCTGGCGCTCCCGAGGAGGAGGGTCTGCAGCAGGCAATCGCTGATCTCGAGAACATCAACGCCCACCTGTTCTCGATCGAAGCGTTGATGGAGCGCATCTTCGATGTGCGTGTGCCTGAGGATGTGGAGCAGAAATTCCGGGAGGTGGCCGGAGAGCTGGCCCCCGACCCCCTCAATGCCGACCGTCTGCGGCTGAACCGCCTGCTCCACCAGACCCCCGACCTTCCGGACCACCGGCCCTGAGGCCCCTCAGTCGATCACGCAGCTGATCGTCACCGGGAACGGCTCCGCCCGCCAGATCCTCTCGGCGTATTCACGGATGGAGCGGTCGCTGCTGAAGAAGCCGGTGCGTGCCGTGTTCAGCAGTGACATCCGGTTCCAGGTGGTGCGATCACCCCAGGCCTGACTGACCGCGTCCTGGGCGCGCATGTAGTCGCTGAAGTCCGCCATCACGAAGTAGGGATCCCGGCCGGTGAGGTTCTGGAGCAGGGGCTTGAACAGCTCCGTGTCGCCATTGCTGAAGTGACCCTGCTCCACCAGGTGCAGAACCTCCGGCAGTTCCGGGATGCTCGGAATCAGCTCCCAGGGGTGGTAGGGCCCCGCGCGCAGGGCCTCGATGCCGTCGGTGGTGTGCCCGAAGAGGAAGAAATTCTCGGCGCCCACCTGCTCACGGATCTCCACGTTGGCGCCATCGAGGGTGCCGATGGTGAGTGCTCCGTTCATGGCGAATTTCATGTTGCCGGTGCCGGAGGCCTCCAGCCCGGCCGTGGAGATCTGCTCGGAGAGGTCCGAGGCCGGATACACCCGTTGCCCCAGGCTGACGTTGTAGTCGGGCAGGAACACCACCCTCAGGCGGCCGTCCATGTCCGGGTCGGCGTTGACCGTTTCGGCGATGCCGTTGAGGAAGCGGATGATCAGCTTGGCCATGTAATAGCCGGGAGCCGCCTTGCCTCCGAAGATCACGGTGCGCGGGGCGAGGGTGTCGCCCAAGCCGTTCTTGATGCGCAGGTACTGGGCGATCACCTGCAGGGCATTCAGATGCTGGCGCTTGTATTCGTGGATCCGTTTCACCTGCACATCGAAGAGCGTGGAGGGATCCACCAGCAGCCCGCTCTGGCGGTGGATGTAGTGGGCCAGCTGACGCTTCACCGCCAGCTTGGTCTGGCCCCAGCGCTCCAGGAAGCCTGCATCGTTCTGGAAGGCCTCCAGCTTGCGCAGCTCGTCCAGGTTGCGGACCCAGTCCTGGCCGATCACCTCATCGAGCAGCTCCCTCAGCAGGGGGTTGGCAAGGGCGATCCAGCGTCGGGGGGTGACGCCGTTGGTGACATTGGTGAATTTCTCCGGCCAGAGGGAGGCGAATTCCGGGAAGAGCTGTGTACGCACCAGTTCGCTGTGCAGGGCCGCCACGCCGTTGACGTGGTGGGAGGCCACGGTGGCCAGGTGGGCCATCCGTACCGCCTTGCCGTCGTTCTCATCGATGATCGACACCCGGCGCAGCATCGTCTCGTTGCCCGGATGCTTCAGCCGCACCGTCTGCAGGAAGCGTCGGTTGATCTCGAAGATCAGCTCCAGATGCCGCGGCAGGAGCGAGCCGAACAGATCCAGGCCCCATTTCTCCAGGGCCTCGGGCAGAAGGGTGTGGTTCGTGTAGGCCAACGAACGGGTGGTGATGTCCCAGGCGTCATCCCAGCTGAGGTTCTTGTGATCGATCAGCAGCCGCATCAGCTCGGCCACGGCGATGGCCGGGTGAGTGTCGTTCAGCTGCACCGCCCAGTGCTCCGGGAAGTCGGTGATCGGCAGGTCACGCAGTTCCAGGCTGCGCAGCATGTCCTGCAGGGAACAACTGACGAAGAAGTGCTGCTGCTTGAGGCGCAGGCGCCGGCCCTCATCGGTGCCGTCGTTGGGGTAGAGCACCTTCGAGAGGGTTTCGGAGCCCACCTTCTCCTCCACGGCTCCGTAGTAGTCGCCGATGTTGAAGGCGTAGAAATCGAAGCTCTCGGAGGCTTCCGCCTGCCAGAGCCGCAGGCGGTTGCAGGTGTTCACCCTGTAGCCCAGCACCGGCACGTCGTGGGGAACACCGATGGCGTGCTCGGAGGGAATCCAGCGCACCCGGTAGGCCCCCTCGTTGTCGCGGTAGCTCTCGGTGCGGCCGCCGAAGCCGACGAAACAGGCCTGATCGGGGCGGGGCAGTTCCCAGGGCCAGCCGCTCTTGAGCCATTTGTCGGTGATCTCCACCTGCCAGCCATCGCGGATCAGCTGATCGAAGATCCCGAACTCGTAGCGGATGCCATAGCCGGTGGCAGGGATCTCGAGGCTGGCCAGGGATTCCAGATAGCAGGCGGCCAGGCGGCCGAGTCCCCCATTGCCCAGACCCGGTTCCTCCTCCACGTCGAGGATTTCCTCGAGCGAGTCGATGCCGAAACGGCGCAGGGCTTCGGCCGCTTCGTCCCTGATGCCGAGCATCAGCAGATTGTTGTCCAGCTGGGGACCGATCAGGAATTCGGCTGAGAGGTAGGCCACCACGCGGGCAGGCGTGGCCGAGATCGCTTCGATCCCCGCCAGGTAGCGGGTCATCAGCCGGTCGCGCACCGCGTAGCTGAGGGCCACGTAGAGGTCGTGATGGCTGGCCGTGGGGGCGAGCTTGCCGAGTGTGTAGAAGAGGTGCTCGGTCATGCCGTCGAAGACACCATCGGCCGTCAGGCCGCTGCGATCAGGGTCGGCAAAACAGCCCGGGGTGGGCAGCCTCAGCTGGCTGGGCGGAGCTTCGGTCATGGGGGCGGGGCGAAGGGGGTGAAGCGGCGAAGCTGAACAACGGATGGCGGTGAAACGCGATGCCGGTCCGATCCGTGCGTCTGGCCAGTCTGGCCCAGTCGCGAGGGCGATGCCCCTGCAGGCGGAGCGGGCCGCTGGGCCGGCGCCGGATCCACCGCTGTTCGGTGTGGATTCACTGATGGTGGCCAGGGATTCGTCTGGACAGATTCCGATCCCCGCGGCCGATCCCGTCTAACGTCGCGGCCAACTTCACTCAAGTGCCGCGACACCGGCCTGCATGACCTTTCCGACCCTGCTGCTCGAAATCGGCAACCACAACGTGGAGGTGGCCGAAACCCTGATCGGCGTGGGCCGTTTCCTGCTGATTTTCCTGGCCGCGCGCACCCTGGCCGAGCTGATGGTGCGCCTGCAGCTCCCTACCATCCTCGGCGAGCTGGTGGCGGGCGTGCTGATCGGTCTCTCGGGCCTGCATCTGATCCTTCCACCGGACACCGGGGCGGAGCTGAGCAACTGGTTCACGTCCACCGTGGCCTCCCTCTCTTCGCTGCCGCCCGAGGCGGTCCAGTCGATCTACATCGAGACCTTCCCCAACCTGCAGGCGGTGGCCACCCTCGGCCTGTTCGCCCTGCTTTTCCTGACGGGGCTGGAGAGCGAGCTCGATGAGCTGATGGCGGTGGGAGCCCAGGCCACCACCGTGGCCTGCACGGGCGTGGCCCTGCCCTTCGCCCTCGGCACCTTCGGCCTGCTCTATTTCTTCCACGTGCCGCTGATTCCGGCCATTTTCGCCGGCGCCGCGATGACCGCCACCAGCATCGGCATCACGGCCAGTGTCTTCGGCGAACTCAAATACCTCAAGACCCGCGAGGGGCAGACGGTGATCGGCGCCGCCGTGCTCGATGACATTCTCGGCATCGTGATCCTGGCGGTGGTCGTGGCTGTGGCCGGCGGCGGTGCCCTCGAGGTGGGTCCGATCATCAAGTTGCTCCTGGCCGCGGCCCTGTTCGTCGGCGTCTCCCTCTTCCTGAGCCGCACGGCAGCCCCGGCCTTCGACTGGCTGCTGGATCTGCTCAAAGCCCCCGGCGAGGTGGTGGTGGCCTCCTTTGTGGTGCTCTGCGTCTGCTGTTTCGCCGCCCAGGCCATCGGTCTGGAGGCGGCCCTCGGGGCCTTCGCCGCCGGTCTGATCCTGAGCGGATCCCGCCACACCCACGCGATTCAGGAAACGGTGAAGCCGCTGGTGTCGCTGTTCGCCACCATCTTCTTCGTGCTGATCGGCACCAGCATGGACCTCACCGTGCTCAACCCGATGGACCCCGCCAACCGCCCAGGGCTGGTGATGGCCGCCTTCCTGCTGGTGGTCGCGATCATCGGCAAGGTGGCCTCAGGCTGGACCTATTTCAGCAAGGAGAAGACCAACCGTCTGGTGGTCGGCATCGGCATGATGCCCCGCGGCGAGGTGGGCCTGATCTTCCTCGGTCTGGGCACCCAGGCCGGCCTGCTCACCCCGGCTCTGGAGGCGGCGATCCTGCTGATGGTGATCGGCACCACGTTCCTCTCACCGATCCTGCTGCGGCTTGTGCTCAGCCGCGAGGAGAAGCTGGCCGAGCAGCTGGCCTGATCCTGCGACCGTTTCAGCCGGCCAGGCCCGCGCCGGCTCAGCTCTCGTCGCGCCGTGAGGCCAGGGTCCAGAAGGCCCCGGCCAGCACAGCCATCAACCCCAGGCTGGCGGCCCAGCTGGGGCTCAGCACCCAGCTCAGCCCCAGCTGGGTGATCCCCCCCACGGCAAAGGCCAGCAGCACGCTGCTCAGCAGCAGCACGATCTGACGCAGCCCATCGGAAAGCGGCCCCTCCGCCAGAGCTTCTTCCAGCCGGGACAGGGGCAGCGAGAGGGGCAGGTACAACGCCAGCGCCCACAGGGCCGTTCCCGGCAGCAGGCTGGACAGCTCGAGCACGGAGCGAACCCCCCGAAGTGATCCCTAGCATCGACGACCAAGCCACACCTGCGTTGATCGGCCCTCGCTCCGAGCCCTGGACCCATGGAGGACACGGGGTCCATGCCCTGGCCAGCCGACCGGCTCAGCCCGAGGGCCCGGCTGTTCTGCTGGTGCATGGCTTCGGCGCCTCCACCGACCACTGGCGCTACAACATTCCCGTGCTGGCCGAGCGCCATGAGGTGCATGCCCTCGATCTGCTGGGCTTCGGCCGCAGTGCCAAGACCCAGGGCCTGCCCTATGGAGGAGGTCTCTGGCGGGATCAGCTGGTGGCCTACGTGCGGGAGCGGATCGGCCGGCCCACGGTGCTGGTGGGCAATTCCCTCGGCGGCTTTGCCGCCCTGGCGGCGGGGGTGGCCCTGGGCCCCGATGCGGCCGGGGTGGTGCTGATCAATGCCGCCGGACCCTTCAGCGACGAGCAGGCCGAGCCGAAGGGCTGGGGCGCGATCACCAAGCGCACGATCGGCGGCGCCCTGTTGCGCAGTCCAGTGCTGCAGCGCCTGCTGTTCGAGAACCTGCGCCGCCCGGCGACGATCCGGCGCACCCTCAATCAGGTCTACATCGATCGCACCAACGTGAATGAGGAGCTGGTGGAGGCGATCCGGCGGCCCTCGCTGGATCCTGGGGCCTTCGGCGTGTTCCGCACCGTCTTTGACATCCCCCGTGGCCAGCCCCTGGACGAACTCTTCGCCCAGCTCCAGGCCCCTCTGCTGCTGCTCTGGGGGATCCGCGACCCCTGGATCAACGCCGCCGGGCGCCGCGCCGCCTTCCAGCGCCATGCTCCAGCCGGCACCAGGGAGGTGGTGCTCGATGCCGGTCACTGTCCCCACGATGAAGTGCCCGAGCAGGTGAACGCTGCCCTGCTGGAGTGGCTCGCGAGCCTGCCCGATGCCTGAGCTGCCATGCCCCTGACCCACCGCACCACGCCTTACCCCCACTGGGAGTTCAGCACTGGGGCAGGCGGGGATCTCCTGCGGCTGGTGCCGGAGAGGGGCGGCCTGCTCAGCGGCTGGCGTTGCAACGGGCGAGAGCTGCTTTATCTCGATGAGGAGCGGTTCGCCGATCCGTCTCTCTCGGTGCGGGGCGGCATGCCGGTGCTGTTCCCGATCTGCGGCAACCTCCCCGCTGATCAGCTGCCGCTGCCGCAGGGCAGCTTCACGCTCAAGCAGCATGGCTTTGCCCGGGATCTGCCCTGGGAGCTCGAGGAGCTGGAGGTCGGGGACGGCGTGCGCCTGGGCCTGAGCGAGAGCCCCATCAGCCTGGCGATGTTCCCGTTCCCCTTCCGGCTGCAACTTGAGCTGCGTCCGGAGCCAGCGGCTCTGGCGATCACGGTGCTGGTTCACAACTCCGGGTCGCAACCACTGCCGTTCGCCTTCGGATTGCACCCCTACTTCGCCGTGTCCTCCCTGGCCTCGACGGTGCTGCAGGGCCTGCCGGAGGAGTGCTTCGACCACGGCTCCATGGCGCCCGCTGCTACCGCCCCGCTGCTGGAGCTGCTCGAGCGGGGGGTGGATCTGCTGGTCGAGCCCGCTGGTCCGGTGCGCCTGCTGGATCAGCAGACGGGCCTGGCGTTGGAGCTGCAGGCCGAAGCCCCCTTCGATCTGGCGGTGGTCTGGAGCGATCCTCCCCGCTCGATGGTCTGCCTCGAGCCCTGGACGGCACCCCGGGGCGCTCTGGTGAGCGGTGAGCGGCGGCTGGTGCTGCCTCCCGGGCAGACCTGCCGGCTCGCCTGCCGTTACCAGCTCATCGAGGGTTCCGGGTTCAGCCCTGAGGATCAGGAGTGATCCAACACGGTCCCCCAGACCCATGTCTTGTTCAACATCCGATGGGTGGGCGGGGATGGCATGGACTTCGTCCCTGAGGTGCCGCCCTTGGGCACTCGCTTCCAGGACAGGGAGTCTGGGGCGGACAGGCGGGATTCTCCGGCCTGTCGACCAGCCCCGGGATTCACGCCCTGGTAGCGACCATCACAGCGCCAGGCTCCTGATGGGGTGAGGGTTCGGAGGCGGAAGCAGCTTCTAGGGTTCCGGTTGGCGTCAGTTCGCTTCGGCGAGCCCGGCGCGGCGTCTGGTCCGAGAGAAGCTCACCGGGGTCACCCGGTTGCACGGAGGGATAAAAGCCCGGGAGACCGCACCCCCCCCACCTCCGTGTTGTGCCATGACCGCATCTTCAGGCCCGGAAGGGGCCTTCGACCGTTGTATGCAGGCCTCGCCCGCTGGCCGCCAGGGCGCCGAGGCCCTTGAGAAGGAGGCCCGGCTGCCTCTCACCGGCTGGCAGCAGGAGGTGGATCAGGGCCTGCGCTATGGACTCGAAGCGGCCGAGAGCATCGTCGATCGGCGCATCTCCACCTTCTCCCGCGGTGAGCTGCCCCACTACGCGGGCATCAACACCTTCATGAAGGCGCCCTACATCGAAGACGTGTATCGCGTCGGCGAGTTCGATGTGGCGATCCTGGGCGTGCCCCACGATTCCGGCACCACCTACCGTCCCGGCACCCGCTTCGGCCCCCAGGGCATCCGGCGCATCTCGGCGCTCTACACGCCCTACAACTACGAAATGGGTGTGGATCTGCGCGAGTCGATCAGGCTCTGCGATGTCGGCGACATCTTCACGATCCCCGCCAACAATGAGAAGAGTTTCGATCAGATCTCCAAGGGCGTGGCTCACGTGTTCGCGAGTGGCGCCTTCCCGATCATCCTCGGCGGCGATCATTCGATCGGCTTCCCCACCGTGCGCGGGGTCTGCCGTCACCTGGGTGACAAGAAAGTCGGCATCATCCACTTCGATCGTCATGTCGACACCCAGGAGATCGATCTCGACGAGCGCATGCACACCTGCCCCTGGTTCCATGCCACCAACATGGCCAACGCCCCGGCCCAGAACCTGGTGCAGTTGGGCATCGGCGGCTGGCAGGTGCCGCGCGAGGGGGTGAAGGTCTGCCGGGAGCGGGGCACCAACGTGCTCACGGTCACCGACATCTGCGACATGGGCCTGGAGGCGGCGGCTCAGTTCGCGATCGAGCGCGCCACCGATGGCACCGACTGCGTCTACATCTCCTTCGACATCGACTGCATCGATGCCGGCTTCGTGCCGGGTACGGGCTGGCCTGAGCCCGGCGGCCTGTTGCCGCGCGAAGCGCTCAAGCTGCTGGAGCTGATCGTGCGCAACGTGCCGGTCTGCGGCCTTGAGGTGGTGGAGGTGTCGCCCCCCTACGACATCAGCGACATGACCTCGCTGATGGCCACGCGGGTGATCTGCGACACCATGGCTCATCTGGTGGTCAGCGGGCAGCTGCCGCGCAGGCAGCGCCCGGCCTGGCTGCATGACACCTGCAACATGGCCGTCGATCAGGCGTGGAGGTGAGCCATGCATGAGGTCGACATGACCAAGTGCCTGCTGCTCTCCCTGCAGGAGTGGAAGCGTGGGCAGGAGCCCCAGACGCCGGTGGTGGCGGCGGTGCATCTCCAGGTGGGTGATTTCACCTGTGTGGAACCGGAGGCGCTGCGGTTCACCTTCGCCGCCGCGGTGAAGGGCACCTGGCTCGACGGCTCGACGCTCGAGATCGACACCGTTCCCCTCAGGGCCCGCTGCCTGGGCTGCTCCGATGTCTACGCCCCCGATCCCGAGCGGGCCTACCGCTCCCCCTGCTGCGATCGGCCCATGGAGGAGATCGTCAGCGGCCGCGAGCTGCGCATCCGCTCCGTCGATTACAGCCTGCCTCAGCAGATCTCAGATCCCGCTGCCGTTCCCTCGCGCTGATCCCCCATGCACATGCCCCTCAGCGACACTCTCGGCCTGAACCTGATGGCCGCCAATCAGCACCAGGCGGAGCACAACCGCGAGCACTTCGAGGCCTGGAACCTGCTCTGCCTCAACGTGATGAGCAGCCCCGGCGCCGGCAAGACCTCCCTGCTGGAGCGCACGATCACGGCTCTCGCGCCGCAGCTGGAGATGGCGGTGCTGGAGGGCGACATGACCACCCAGCTCGATGCCCAGCGCCTGGAAGCGGTGGGGGTACCGGTGGTGCCGATCACCACGGGTCGCGCCTGCCACCTCGATGCGGCGATGGTGAGCGGTGGCCTGCGCCAGCTCCGGGCTCAGCTCGACCCGGCCGCTCTCGATCTGCTCTGGGTGGAGAACGTGGGCAACCTGGTCTGTCCTGCTGAATTCGAGGTGGGCGAGCACCTCAAGGTGGCCCTCCTCAGCGTCACCGAAGGCGACGACAAGCCACTCAAGTACCCGGTGATGTTCCGAGAGGCCGATTGCGTGCTGATCACCAAGGTGGATCTGCTCCCCTACCTGTCGGTCGAGGTGAGCCGCATCGAAGCGCACATCCGCGCGGTCAACCCTGAGGCTGTGGTCTTTCAGGTCTCGGCCAGCAGCGGCGCCGGGCTCGAGGACTGGATCCAGTGGGTGCTGACCACCACCAGGGAGCACACCCGCGCGGCCGTGCTGGCGGAGGTGGGATGAGCAGTCTGCATTCCCTGGTGTCGTCCTCCGATCCGCTCACGGAACCCCAGCTCAGCTGGCAGCAGCGCAAGCTCGATCTCCTCAGTCAGGGGGTGAGCTATGCCCTGGCGAGCTTCGTGGATCTGCACGGCACCAGCAAGGCCAAAGCGGTGCCCCTGGATCATTTCGAGGCGATGCTCGCTGGCTCGGAACTGTTCACCGGTGCCGCCCTCGATGGCGTCCCCCAGGACGTGAGCGACGACGAAGTGGCGGCGATCCCCGACCTGGCCACCGCCACGGTGTTGCCCTGGCGCCGCGATGTGGTCTGGCTGGCCAGCAGCCTGCATCTGCACGGGCAGCCCTTCGAGGCCTGCAGCCGCAACATTCTGATTCGTGCCCTCGCTGAAGCCCGGCGGATGGGGTTCCGCTTCAACCTCGGCATCGAGACCGAATTCTTCGTGCTGCGCCGTGGTGCCGATGGAGCCCTCCGGCCCGCCAGCTCCCGCGACACCCTCGAGAAACCCTGTTACGACCTCACCGGCCTGCTCGACAATCTGCCCTGGCTCGATGAGCTGGTGCAGGCGATGAATGATCTCGGCTGGGGGGTGTATTCCTTCGATCACGAAGATGGCAATGGGCAGTTCGAGACCGACTTCGCCTATGCCGAGGCGCTCACCATGGCAGACCGCCTCACCTTCTTCCGGCTGATGCTCAAGGAGATCACCCACCGCCACGGGTTGATCGCCAGCTTCATGCCCAAACCCTTCAGTGATCGCACCGGCAGCGGCGCCCACTTCAACATGTCGCTGGCGGATCCGGCCACGGGACGAAATCTCTTCGCGGGCGACGCCCCTGGCAGCATCACCCCATTGGCGGAGCAGTTCATCGCCGGGGTCCTGCGCCATGCTCCGGCGATCTGCGCCGTGATCGCCCCCACGGTGAACAGCTACAAGCGTCTGGTGGCCCAGGGATCCATGAGTGGCTTCACCTGGGCGCCGGTGTTCATCTGCTACGGCAACAACAACCGCACCAACATGCTGCGGATTCCATCCGCTGGCGGCCGGGTGGAATGCCGCGCGGCCGACAGTGCCTGTAACCCCTATCTCGGAGCAGCGATGATCCTCGCGGCCGGGCTGGAAGGCATCCGCGACGAGCTGGATCCTGGTTCACCCAATCTCGTCAACGCCTACCGGCTCAGCCCCGAGCAGCGGGTCGGGAGGGGGTTGAAGGTTCTGCCACGAACCCTTGGTGAAGCCATCGAGGCCTTTGCCGCCGATCCACTTTCCCGCGCGGTGTTCGGTGATGCCATGGCTGACGCCTTCATCGACTACAAACGAGCCGAATGGGCCGAGTATCACGGCTGCGTGTCGGACTGGGAGCTGACGCGTTATCTCGAATTTCTCTGAGCCATCTCCACCACGCTTTTGTTTCTCCCAGTCCTTTATTCCTTTACAGCCTGTCTTCGCCACTCAACCAATGATCTCTAATCCGCACTCCGATCCCGGCTCCACCGCCAAACCTGCCGCCGCGCCCTCGCGTTCTCAGCAGCACCGGCCGCCCCATCCGCGCCGGCGCTTTCAACGTCTGCTCGGTTTTGGCCTGACGGCGCTGCTCGGCGGCGGACTGCTGGCCAGCTGCCAGAGCCCTCCGAAGCCGGGTGCCTCCCCCGTGCGCATCGGCTACAGCGCCTGGCCCGGCTGGATTCCCTGGAAGGTCACCGAGGAGAAGGGCCTGTTCACCGCGGCGGGGGTGCCGGTGACCCTGCAGTGGTTCGATGGCTACCTCGACTCAATCAATGCGCTCAACGCCGGCCAGCTCGATTGCAACAGCCAGACCCTCAACGACACGATCAGTTCGATCGCCGGAGGCGCCGACCTGCGGGTGGTGCTCACCAATGACAACTCCACCGGGAACGACCAGATCATCGCCGCCCAGGGCATCAAGGACGTGACTCAGCTCAAGGGCCGCAAGGTGGCTGCGGAGGAGGGCACGGTCGATCACTACCTGTTGCTGCTGGGCCTCAAGAAAGCGGGCCTCTCATCCAAGGACATCGACTTCGTGCCGCTGGAAACGGGGGCGGCCGCAGCAGCTTTCGTGGCCGAGAAGGTGGATGCCGTGGGTGTGTTCGCTCCCTTCACCACCCAGGCGCTCAAGCGTGCCGGCAGCACAACCCTGGTGTCCTCCAAGGAGTTCCCCGGTGCCATCAGCGATCACCTGGTCTGCCGCACGGAGTTCGTCGAGAAGAACTCCGAGCAGCTGCAGAAGGTGGTGAATGCCTGGTTCGCCACCCTCAAGGAGATCAAGGCCAATCCTGGCCCCAGCCTCACGATCCTGGCAGCCCGGGCTGGGGTGAGCGAGGCCGAATACAAGGAGTACGACGCCGGCACCACGATCTTCACGCTCGAGCAGAACCGTGAGGCGCTCAAGCCGGGCAGCACCATGGCTTCGCTCCCCTTTGCCGCGGCCGAGATCAGCACCTTCCTGCAGGAGGTGGGACTGGCCAAGACACCGCCTGATCTCACCAAGCTCTTCGATGCGCGCTTCGTTGACGCGGCGCCATGAGGAGTCCCTGGTTGCTCGGTCCCCTCGGGATCGGCGCGGTGCTGCTGGTCTGGTCGCTGATCAGTCTCAGCGGCGCGGTTGATCCCCTCTTTCTGCCGAGCCCGCCGGCGGTCTGGCAGGCCGCGAGTGATCAGTTCCAGGGCGGAATCCTGGTGGGTGATGCCATCGCCAGCATCCGGCGGGTGTTCCTGGGCTTCGCCCTCTCCGCGGCCCTGGCCCTGCCCCTGGGGATCGCCATGGGCAGCAATCCGCTGATCTGCCGCCTGCTGGAGCCGCTGCTGGGTCTGATCCGCTACATGCCGGCGCCAGCGTTCATCCCCCTGCTGATCATCTACTTCGGTCTGGGGGAGTTGCCCAAGGTGCTGCTGATCTTCGTCGGCACCTTCTTCTTCAACACCCTGATGATCATGGATGCGGTGAAGTTCGTGCCGCCCGAGCTGATCGAGACGGCCCTCACCCTTGGAGGCCGTGGCCTGCCGATCCTCACCCGCGTGGTGGCCCCCTTCATCGCCCCCCAGGTGATTGATGCCTACCGCATCAACATGGCCTCGGCCTGGAACCTGGTGATCGTGGCCGAGCTGGTGGCCGCCAACGAAGGCCTGGGCAAGCGCATCAGCCTGGCCCAGCGCTTCCTGCGCACCGATGAGATCTTCGTGGGCCTGATCGTGATCGGCCTGATCGGGCTGTTCATCGATCTGGGTTTCCGCTTTCTGCTGCGCCGCAGCTGCGCGTGGGCCAACTGACATGCATCTGTCCGTCAACGGCGTCAGCAAAACCTTCGGCGAGGGCCGCCGCGCCAAGTTGGTGCTCGACGACATCAGCTTTTCGATCGATTCCGGTGAATTCGTCGCCCTGGTGGGCAGCTCCGGTTCGGGCAAATCCACGGTGATGCGCCTGATCGCCGGCCTGGAGAGCCCCAGTGCCGGTGTGATCGCCCTGGACGGCCGTTCGGTGCGCGGGCCCGGCCCCGACCGGGGCATGGTGTTCCAGAAGTACAGCCTCTACCCCTGGATGACCGCGGCCCAGAACGTGGCCTTCGGCATGACGCTGCAGGGATTGCCCAAGGCCCTGGTCCGGGAGCGCACGGGCTACTTCCTGGAGGTGGTCGGTCTGCAGGATGCCGCCCGGCGTCTGCCGCGGGAGCTCTCCGGCGGCATGCAGCAGCGGGTGGCGATAGCTCGCGCCCTGGCGGCCGATCCCAAGGTGGTGCTGCTGGATGAACCCTTCGGCGCCCTGGATCTGCAGATCCGCGAATCGATGCAGGAGTTTCTCTATCAGCTCTGGGAGCGCTCCGGGCTCACGGCTCTGCTGATCACCCACGACCTCGAGGAGGCGTTGCTGCTGGCCAAGCGGGTGCACATCATGGCGCCGCGTCCGGGTCGCATCGTCAGGACGGTGGAGGCGGATCTGGATCGTTCCAACCTGGCCCACCTGAGGGTGTCCGCTCCGTTTCTGGAGCTGCGGGAGGAACTGGTCAACACCCTGCGCACCCTTGATGGCGCCACCCTCTGAACCGGCCGCCGTGGACGCGTCAGGCGATCAGTTCGGCCAGCGCCCCTTTCTGGAGGCGGAGCTCTATCGCTCCGCCCCGGTGGCCGAACGAGAGCGGCAGGTTTACGCCCCCCGTTTCTGGCATCCGGTGGCACCACTCTCCAGCCTGCCGGAAGGAACAGCCCTGGCTCTCGAGTTGCTGGATCGCCCCCTGCTGCTCACCCATTCCCCCGGCGGTCCGCCGCGGGCGTTCCTCAACCGCTGCCCTCATCGCGGGGTGGCCCTGCTGCCCCCGGCACAGGCGGCCCAGCCCTGCCGACGTCTCATCTGTCCGTACCACGGCTGGACCTACGACCTCGGCGGCAGCCTGCGGGCCGCGGCCCGGGAAGCGGAGTTCGTGGATCCCTTCGCACGCGAGGACTGGCCCCTGATCCAACTGGCCTGCGCGGTGCGCGGCTCGATGCTCTGGGTGGCGATCGGCCAGGATCCGCTGCCCCTCGAGCACCAGCTGGATCTGGTGGAGCAGGAGCTGGGCCCGGCCCTGGAGCGGCCAAGGGTGCTGCTGGCCAGCCTGGAGTCGGAACTGGCCTGCAACTGGAAGGTTGCCCACGACAACACCCTCGACGACTACCACGTGGCCATCGCGCACCCCAACACCCTGCACCGCCAGCAGGGGCCGGTGCGCCACTACCGGCATCGCTTCGCCGATCACGCCAACCTGCTGGCCACCCCGGTTGCCCTTCAGGGCAGCGCTGCTGATGCGGAGGCGCCGGAGTTCCTGACCTTCGGGGCTCCGCCCTGGATTCATCTGCTGGCCTGGCCCGATGGGCGCCTGGCCCTGATCAGTTTTCCTCCCCGTGATCCCGGCCACTGCCTCCTCCACGTGTGGCTGCTGGGTGATCCCGCCCAGAAGGCCCGGGGCGAAGCCTGGATCGAGGAACTGCGTGCGTTTCTGGAGGAGGACCGGGCCCTGGTGGAGTCGGCCCAGCGGGGCTACGCCAGCGGTCTGACGCCCGGCCCCGCCCATCGGCTGGAGCGGCGGATCCTGCACCAGCAGGCGCTCTATGCGCGGATCATGGGCCTGGAGCCGCCGACTCCGACTCCGTCTTCGTCTCCAGCTCGCGTCTGAGCCAGGCGGCCATGGCCGTGTTGATCTGCAGCAGATCGGCCACCGGCTGGTTCGTGAAGGGAAGGGTGGGCAGGTAGCCGTCGGGGCCGAACTCCGGAGTGAGTGTGAAGCGCTCCATGCCGCGTGCTCGGGCCCGATCGAGAAACAGCTGCCAGCAGGCCCGATGCGCCACGAGGGCCTCGGTGTGTTCGGGTGCGAACGGGTGACTCACCTGGGGCCCCTGGGCATGCCCCACCCGGGCGTGGATGTGGTCCACCCGCTCAGCGATGGTCTGGATCGGCTCCAGGTCCGGTGTCATCAGCCGCTCGCAGGCCACGCACCAGTGGCTGAGGTCGGCGGTGAGCCGCAGATCCGGGTAGCGACTGATCCAGTCCTGAATGCGCCAGGGGTCCGCCAGGCTGCGTGAACGGTGGGTTTCGAACGTCACCGGTGCCGGGGCGGCGGCGGCCAGAACGAGCGCCCGGTCCCAGAACCAGTGCTGATCTGCACGGCTCCAGCTGTCGCTGCCGGTGATCACCGTGATCCGTAGTGGCTCGAGTCGGCGGCAGCGCTCCAGCTGACTGGCCAGGTGCTGCAGATGCTCGGCGGCTGTCATGGCGAGATCGGGCACGTAGCCGTTGCCTGTGACCAGCTCCACGATCAGCGCGAGCCCGGCGGCGCCCAGCTCGGCCACCACCGCGCCGGGATCAGCGCCAGCCAGGGCTGGATGGTCGAGATTCGCCTCGAGTCCATCAAAGCCGTGATGGCGGGCCCGCTGAATCGCCTCCTGCAGGCCACCCTGGAATCCCCAGAGGCTGTGCAGGATCAGGGCCTGCATGCCCTCCACGGCGTTCCATGCGGAGAGCTTGGAGCGGTCTCAGCGACCGCTGGTGTGGTCCGGTGCGGCCGGGGCATCCTCCACATCCAGAAGGCTGGGCTGGATGCCGAGGTAGACCGCCTCGCGGAACAGGGCCTGGTGGGCCTTGGCATCGCCACGGGCCCTCGCTTCGGCCATGCGCTGCCGCAGCGACAGCACGAGGGCCTGGTGGCGGGGATCCTGGGCGGTGGTGGCCATGGCGATCAGCTCTGCACCGGTCTTGACCGGGCGTTCAGACCCATCAGTTTACCGAGAGTTCGCCCAGGCCGATGGAGCCCTTTGACCCCCCTGGAGACCCCGAGGCCTTCTGGAGCGTGCCGGTCGCCGTGCTGCCGGGCTGCTGCTGCGTCAGTTCACCAGCCCGATCATCCTGATCCTGGCGGCCGCGGCCCTGCTCTTGTTTCTGCTGGATTCCCCCACCGATGGCCTGATCATCCTGGTGATCGTGCTGATCAGCGGGCTGCTGGGGTTCTGGCAGGAGCGCGGCGCGGCCGGCGCGGTGGCGCGGATGCTTCAGACGGCCGCCACCACCATCGGGTGCTTGCTCACCGGAGCCGCCACCCAGTTCGCGGCCATCGCCGAGCGCCTGCGCCAGCGCAGCCCGGAAACGGATTTCGAGCGGGGTGTGCGCCGCTTCGGGGCGCTGCTGCTGGAGCTGACCCTGGTGCTGGTGATCACGATCTTCGCGGTCAACGTGATCCTGCAACGGCCGGTGCCATCGACCTCACGGCCTGGACCAAGCTCGATGAGATCCCCTTTGATTTCAACCGCAAGCGCCTGAGCGTGCTGGCCCGCAGGGAGGGCGTCCCGGTGCTGATCACCAAGGGGGCCTTTCTCAAGGTGCGGGAGGTGTGTGACCGGGCGGAAACCGCTGCCGGCGCCGTTGTGCCGCTGGCGGCCGTGGAGGCGGACCTGCGCGAGCGGTATGCCGCCTGGAGCGCCGAGGGGTGTCGGGTGCCCCGCGCGGTGAGCCGCACCGACGTAACCGGCATGACCGTTCTGGGTCTGCTGGCACTCACGGATCCGCTCCGGCCCGGCGTGAAGGCCACCGTGGCCGAACTCGCGCGTCTCGGGGTGCGGCTGAAGATGATCACCGGCCACAATGCCCTGGTGGCGGCACGGGTGGGCCGTGAAGCCGGTCTGCGCAACCCGGAGGTGCTCACCGGCACCCAGATGCAGCAGCTCTCCGACAGTGCCCTGCCGGTGCGGGCCGAGCAGGTGGATGTGTTCGCCGAGATCGAGCCCAGCCAGAAGGAGCGGCTGATCCATGCCCTGCGGCGCTCCGGCCACGTGGTGGGCTACCTGGGCGGTGGACGTGGCCCGGGAGGCGGCCGACATCGTGCTGCTGGATCCCGACCCGGCCGTGCTGCTGGCGGGCATCCGCGAGGGAAGGCGCACCTTCGCCAACCTGGTCTCGATGGCGGTGGCGTCCCTGGCCCTGCCCTTTCTGCCGCTGCTGCCCAAGCAGATCCTGCTCACCAATCTGCTCACCGATCTGCCGGAGATGACCATCGCCTCCGACCGGGTGGATCCTGAGTGGATCAGCAGCCCCCACCGCTGGAGAATCCCGTTCATCAAGCGGTTCATGGTCACCTTCGGTCTGGTGAGTTCTCTCTTCGACGTCCTCACCTTCCTGGTGCTGCTCCGGATCCTCCACGCCGACGCCGCCCAGTTCCGCAGCGGCTGGTTTCTGGAATCAGTGTTCTCGGCCGCCTCGATCGTGCTGGTGATCCGCACCCGCGGTCCTCTGCTCCACAGTCGCCCTTCAAGGGCACTGGTGGCGGCCACGATCGCGGTGGGCATGCTCACCCTGCCCCTGCCCTGGACGCCGTTGGGGCGCCTGTTCGGGTTCGTGCCCCTGCCGCTGGAGTTTCTGCTGCTGATCCTGCTGGCCTACGTGGCCAGCGCCGAGCTGGCCAAGGGCTGGTTCCACCGGCGCTGGGCCGGCTGAGGCAGACAGGCTCCCAGGACCCCGCTCGGTAAGGTGACGGCAAGTTCATGCCGAGCGGCCGAACCGACCCGCAGGGGTGTCGCCAGGCCCCCGCTGCACCGTTCCAGGAGGAGGAGCATGGGGCTGCGCAGCACCCTGCGATACGCCGTCCTGGCTCTCCTGCTTGTGGGCCTGATCGCCACCGGAGCCCTCTGGGCGCAACGCCAGGCACCTGTGGTCGTCACGGCGCTGATGCCGGCGCCGTTCGTGGAGGCCACCGTGCCGATCGTGGAGCGCTTCAACCGCAGCCATCCCGGCATCGTGCTGCGGGTGAACCGGGGCCCCTTCGAGACCGAGGCCATCTCCGATCTGGCGATCAGCAGCCTGCTGCTGGGGGACAGCCCCTACGACCTGCTGCTGATGGACGTCACCTGGACGCCGAAGTATGCCGCCGCTGGCTGGCTCGCCCCCCTGGAGCCGCTGCTGGGGGACGACGCCCTCGCCGGGGTGGTGCCGGGGGCTCAGGAGGGCAACCGCTTCGATGGCCACCTCTGGCGGATCCCCCTGGTGGCCGACATGGGGCTGCTCTACTGGCGCACCGATCTGATGGCGACGCCCCCGCGCACCCCCGACGAGCTGATGGCCACCGCCGGCGCACTGCAGCGGGCTGGCCGGGTGCGCTGGGGCTACGTCTGGCAGGGCCGCCAGTACGAGGGACTGAGCTGTGTCCTCCTGGAGGTGCTGCACGGCTTCGGCGGGACCTGGCTCTCCGCCTCGGGTGATCGAGTGGAGCTGGGCAGCCCGGCCGGGGTGGCCGCGGCCGCCTGGTTGCGCCAGCTGATCGTTCAGGGCATCACCCCTCGGGCGGTGGCCAATTTCGCCGAACCGGAGGCGCTGCAGAGCTTCGAGGCCGGCGATGCCGCCCTGATGCGCAACTGGCCTTACGCCTGGGCCGAGCTGCAGAAACCCGGCAGCCAGGTCAGGGGGAAGGTGGGCGTGACCACGATGGTGGCCGCCCCCGGGGGGCGCCCAGCCGCCACCCAGGGCAGCTGGGGATTCTCACTGGTGAGCCAGAGCCCCCATCCCCGCGAGGCCGCACTGGTGATCGCCGCCCTCACGGCGCCGGAGGTTCAGAAGGACCTGGCTCAGCGGCTGGGCTACACCCCCACGCTCTTGGCCCTGTTCGAGGACCCGGAGCTGGTGGCGGCGAACCCGGTGCTGCCGGAGCTGCGCCGGGCGCTGGAGGCCACGGTGCTGCGTCCGCTCAGCCCGCTCTATGCCCAGCTCAGTGACATCCTGCAGCGGCAGCTCAGCGAGGTGATCACCGGCGAGCGGGTGGCCGCCGAGGGCATGGAGCGGGCCCAGAGCCTCAGCAACCAGTTGCTGAGGGCCAGCGGCGTGGGGGTCAGCGGCGGGGCGGCGCGGTCATGACCCTTCTGCTCACGCTGCCCGCTCTGCTGCTGCTGGCGCTGGTCTTCGCCGTGCCCCTGCTGCGTTACGGCTGGCTCAGCTTCCATGCCGACTCGGTGATCACCGGCCTGCAGCCGGTGCCCAACGGCGGTGCCAACTGGCTGCGCCTGCTCGAGGACGAGCGCTTCTGGCAGGACACCGTTCAGACCCTGCGCTTCACCGGGCTGTCGGTGTCGCTGGAGCTGCTGCTGGGGCTGGCCCTGGCCTTGCTGCTGCATCAGAGCTGGCGGGGCCGCACAGCGGTGCGCACGATCACCCTGCTGCCCTGGGCCCTGCCCACCGCGGTGATGGCTCTGGGCTGGCGCTGGATCTTCAATGATCCCTACGGACCGATCAATGCCCTGGTGCAGGCGCTGGGACTGCCGGCGCTGCCCTTTCTGAGCAGCCCCGCCAGCACCTGGCTGGTGGTGGTGCTCGCGGATGTCTGGAAGACCACTCCCTTCGTGGCTCTGCTGCTGCTGGCCGGACTGCAGTCGATCCCCATGGACCTCTACGAGGCCTTCGCCCTGGAGGGCGGCACACCCGCTCAGGCTCTGCGCCGGATCACCCTGCCGCTGCTGCTGCCCTATGTCTTCCTTGCCGTGCTGTTCCGGCTGGCCCAGGCGCTGGGAGTGTTCGACCTGGTGCAGATCCTCACCGGCGGTGGCCCGGCCGGGAGCACCGAAACCCTGGCTCTCTATTCCTATCTCTCAGCCATGCGCTTTCTCGATTTCGGCTACAGCGCCACGGTGATGCTGGGGATGTTCATGCTGCTGCTGGGTCTCACCGCCGCTCTGCTGCTGGGCCGGCGCTGGCTGGCGGGGGGGAGATCCTGATGCGGTTCCGTCGCCTGGCCGTGCTGCTCGTGCTGCTCTGGAGCCTGCTGCCTCTGTTCTGGCAGCTCTACACCTCACTGCGCACAGGGGCGGCTCTGGTGAATCCTCAGGCGGACCTCACGGGCTGGACCTTCGACAACTACCGGCAGATCCTCTCGGGTGATCCACCCTTCTGGCGCTTCCTGCTCAACAGCACAGTGGTGGGGCTGACCACCACGGCCCTGACCCTGCTGCTGGCCATCCCCTGCGCCTACGGCCTCCAGCGGCAGCGGGCCGGAATCCGGGTGGCGCTGAGTGGCGTGCTGCTCGCTGCCGCGGTGTTCCCCTATGTGCTGCTCTTCCTGGCGCTGCTGGAGCTGGCCAGGCGCTTCGGGCTGGCCAACCATCTGCTGGCGCTGAGCCTGCCCTACGCCGGCCTCTCCCTGCCTCTGGCGGTGTTGCTGCTGGGGGCGGCGTTCCGGGATCTGCCGCCGGAGCTGGAGGAATCTGCCGTGCTGGAGGGCCTCAACCTCTGGCAGCGGCTGCGCTGGGTGCTGCTGCCGCTGATCGCCCCCGCCAGCGCCAGCACCGGGCTGCTGGTGTTCCTGTTCAGCTGGAACGAATACCCGATCGCCCTCACCTGGATCAGCCGCCAGGAGCTGCTCACCCTGCCCATCGCCATCGCCCGCATCGCCGGTTCCTCCGTGTACACCGTTCCCTATGGCGCCTTCGCGGCGGCCACCGTGCTGGGCAGCCTGCCGCTGCTGGCCCTGGTGGTGATCTTCCAGAAGCCGATCGTGGCGGGCCTGACCCAGGGGGCCGTCAAATGAGCGGTATTCAGCGGCCGCAGGGCCTGGTGCTCGAGGGGCTGGAGAGACGCGTCGGCGGCACCCTCGTGCTCGACGGCCTCAACCTCGGCGTGGCGCCGGGGGAGTGCCTGGCACTGCTGGGCCCCAGCGGCTGCGGCAAGACCACCACCCTGAGGCTGATCGCCGGGCTCGATCAGCCCAGCGCCGGCAGCATCCGCCTCGATGGCGACGACATCACCCGGCAGCCGCCCAGCCGCAGGCAGGTGGGGATGGTGTTCCAGAGCTATGCCCTCTACCCCCACCTCACGGTGGAGCGGAACCTCTCCCTGGGGATGGAGCTGCGCGGCCTCCCCCGCGATCGGATCGCGGAGCAGATCAGCTCGGTGCTGGAGCTGTTGCAGCTGGAGCCCCAGCGCCGGCGCCGGCCGGCGGAACTCTCGGGCGGTCAGCGCCAGCGGGTGGCCCTGGCCCGGGCTCTGGTGCGCAAGCCGCGGTTGTTTCTGCTCGATGAGCCGATGAGCAATCTCGATGCCCAGTTGCGCGAGGACCTGCGCGCGGAGCTGCGCCTGTTGCTCTGCGGCGGCCCCCAGCCTGTGGTCTATGTGACCCACGATCAGCAGGAGGCCATGGGCCTGGCCGACCGCATCGCCGTGCTGCAGCAGGGGCGGCTGCAGCAGATCGGCACCCCCCGTGAGCTCTACGACGAGCCCGCCAATCTTTTCGTGGCCGGCTTCATCGGCCGACCGCGCATCAATGTGCTGCCCGCCGAGGCCGGCCGCATCCGGGCGGTCCGCCCGGAACACCTGGAGCCCGTGACGGAAGGGGGGCTGCCGGCCCGGGTGCTGCTGCGTGAGTGGCAGGGGGCCAGCCAGCTGCTCCAGCTCGACACGCCCCACGGCCGCTGGCGCATGGTCTGCGATGGCCGGGTGGAGGTGGGCGAAACCATGGGGCTGGGCTGGCCGGCGGCGCGCGAACTGTGGTTCGAATCCGGCAGTGGCCGGCGGCTCGCCTAGCGCAGCTCAGCCTCCAGCAGGCCCAGCCAGGCCTCCGGC
>NZ_JAYGIA010000079.1:0-27097 GCF_034931165.1 Synechococcus sp. BA-124 BA4
GCCAGATCTCGTAGCCGAGCCTGGCCTCTCCTGCCGGAGCCCGGATGGCGGGCAGGGCCAGCCGGGCTGGAAGGACCCCGGCCAGGTCCCGCAGATCCGGCTCACCGGCCAGGGGCCAGTAGAGCCCAAGCCGTTGATCTGCCCCGATCAGGGGGGGCACAGCACTGAGGGCCTGCTCCAGCAGCCGCCTCCGCTGCGCCTCCGGCTGAGCAGCCCGTCGCTGGCGGAAGTGTCGGCGCCAGAGAGCTTTGGGGTCGGCCGGCCCCGGTTCACCCGCCATCAGCGCTGAAACCAGCCGGTGAGGGCCACGGCCAGGGCATCGGCGGCGTCATCGGGGCGGGGGGGATGGGCCAGGTCCAGTTCCCGCATCACGGCATCAAGCACGTCGTTCTTGTCGGCATGACCGGAGCCCGTGAGCGCCAGCTTGATCTGCATCGGCGGGAACTCCACCACCGGCACCCGCAGCCGGGCCAGCGTCATCATCACCACCCCCCGGGCCTGCACGACGGAGATGGTGGTGCTGGAGCGGTAGAAGAAGAATTTCTCGACGGAGGCCAGCTCGGGGCCCCAGCGGCGCACCAGCCAGCGCAGGTCGCGGGCGATCTCCACCAGTCGCTCCCCCTCCGGTGTGCCGGCCTCGGTGCGAATCATTCCGCAGTCCAGCAGCCGCTGGGGCGGACCGGTCTCGATCAGGCCATAGCCGACACGGGCCAGGCCTGGATCGATGCCGAGGATGCGCAAGGCTTCAGGCCGCCAGGGACAGCTGGAAGGCGTCGCGGGAGGTGTCCGCCATCTCGAAGATCTTGCAGAACACCTTGATCACACGATCACCGGAATCGATCTGCTCAAGCGGATCCTTGCGAAGCCGGTGGCGCAGGCAGCAGGCCACCACCCGGGCCACGTCGTCGTCGGTCACTTCGGTACGTCCTTCGAAGGCGGCCAGGGCCCGGGCCGCCCGGTTGGTGACGATGTCGCCGCGCAGGCCGTCCACATCCAGCTCACCGCAGACCGCCGAGATGCGGATGCGCAGATCAGGATCGATCAGCACCTCGGGGAGCCGCTGCTGGGCGTCCACCACCCGCTGCTGCAGCGCCTGCTGCGCGCTCAGGTGGTGGCTGTTGAAGCCGTCGGGATCGCTGTCGTAGCCGGTGCGCTGGTCCACCACCTGCACGCGCAGCTCCGGATCGCGAACCGTGCGCACCTCCACGCTCATGCCGAAGCGATCGAGCAGCTGGGGCCTCAGTTCTCCTTCCTCGGGGTTGCCCGAGCCGATCAGCACGAAGCGCGCCGGGTGACGCACCGAGACCCCCTCCCGCTCCACCGTGTTCCACCCGGAAGCGGCCGAATCCAGCAGCACGTCCACCAGATGGTCGTCGAGCAGGTTCACCTCATCGACGTAGAGCAGGCCGCGGTTGGCCTTGGCCAGCAGACCCGGCTCGAAGGCCCGCACCCCTTCGCTCAGAGCCTTCTCGATGTCGATCGTTCCGCAGAGGCGGTCTTCGGTGGCACCGAGGGGAAGGTCGACCATCGGGACCTGGCGCGCTTCCACCGGCAGTGCTTCGCCGCTCTCCACCCGCTGGCGCACTTCGGCGCTCTGCAGGTCGGGGTCGCTGGGGGAACTGTTGTAAGGATCTCCGGCAACGACCTCGATCTCCGGCAGCAGATCCGCGAGGGCGCGGATCGTGGTGGATTTCCCCGTGCCCCGGTCGCCCATGATCATCACCCCGCCGATGCGGGGATCGATCACGTTCAACAACAGGGCGAGCTTCATCTCCTCCTGGCCGACGATGGCGGTGAAGGGGAACGCCCTGCGTTTGCGGGTCTGACTCACGGACGGGGGGCCGGCACGGATTCGGATTGTTTCACAGCTGCCTGTGGGAGCACCGGAGCGGGCAGCAGGCTCAGCACCTGGGGGGGCGTGGCGTCGGCGGGGTAGATCAGCCGCACCCTCACCTGCCGTTGCTGGCCTGGGGCCAGGCTGATGCGCCCGAGGCTGGGGCCCTTCTCACCCTGGCGCTGCACCAGATGGAACCAGCGACGTCCGGCTGGACGGCCTTCCGGGCCATCCAGCCCGCTCACCTCCACCGTGCCGCGAAAGACCACCGCCCTGGGCGGGGTGAGGTTGAAGCGCAGACCGCCTTCGGGTCTGTCGGTTTTGCGCGGGGATTCCAGGGCCAGATCGAGGGCCACTGGGGTCTTGGTGTCGTTCACCAGGGGCAGGGTCAGGTCGTATTCCACGCCGTAGTTTCCGTGCGCGGCCCAGGCGGTGCCCGGGTAGAAAGCCTGCAGTTCGGCGGTCTGCACCTGGCCGCTGCCCAGGCTGCCCCGCTCCAGCGAGGCGATCGGCCAGGACACCGGTGCACTGCGCACGGAGAGTGACCTCGTGCCGGGATCGGTGAGCCGTGCGCTCCAGCGGCTGCCCGTCTGCACGCCGCTCACCCGCGAGTAGATGATGCCCCCGGGCTGCCCCCTGGGTGTGGGCACGTGCTCCTTGGCGCTGAGTCCGGCGCGCAGCAGGCGGCTCCAGACCTCCGCTTCCGGTGGCTGCTCGCCTCCGAAGGCGGCCAGGGTGGCCAACTCCACGGGACCGTCACTCTCCAGCCGCAGCTGCAGGTTGCGGCCGTTGAGCAGAGGATCGAGCCCCTTCACGGGAATCGGCAGGGCCAGCAGGGTGGTGAGCTGACCCGCAGACAGGGTCCACTCCTGGGGAATCCCACTGCCGCGGCGGTTCTGCAGCAGTTCGGCCGCCACCCGTGACCCTGGGCCGGCGAACACCGATGTGCCGTCGTGGGTCATCAGGGGCGGCAGCGGCAGGAAGGGAGCCGCCGGCTGGCTCGGATCGCTCGACTGGGACAGGGCCGTGGATCCGCTCAGCACCCGAAGCCGCACCGGCTTGCTGTTCACCGGAGCGGCCACCACCCCCAGCCAGAGCACCGAGTCGAGGGTTTCCGGCCGGCCGGCATAGACGTGGTGGCTGAACAGATCGAAGCGTCCCTGCAGAGGAACGTTCAGGTGGGCCTCAGGGGTGGAGAACGGCTGGCCCGCGAGCGTTCCGCGGCCGTTGAAGGTGGAGAGCAGGATGCCGGGCTGGATGATCAGCTCGGGGTTGTTGTCGTTGATCACCGCCACGCGGTCGAGTCCGCCACTGAGGGGACGCACCTGCTGGGTCCTGAACTCGGTGCTCGGGGCGACGGCCGGGGCCGGAGCAGGGGCCGGAGCCGGGGCCGGGACAGCCGCAGCCGTGGCGCCCAGCTGGGCTACGGCTGCGGTGAGCAGCAGGCCGGCGGCCATGGTCAGGACGGGCATCACACCTCAGCGCGGTTGGGGAGAGGACTCGCTGCGACCCACGAGGGTTTCGCTCACGGCCGCGGCCATGGCCCGGATCAGATCGGTGGAGCGGGGGTCGTTGAACGGGCCTTTCACCATGAACCCTGCCACGGCTCTCTTGCCGTTGGGGAGTTCGATCAGCCCGGCGTCGGCATAGGCGATGCCGATGTCGCCGGTTTTGTTGAGCACGGTCAGTCCCCGGGCCATCAGCTCGCTGTCGGGGTCGCTGGAGTTGCCCCCCAGGCCCTTGAGCAACCCTGCGGGCAGAAGGGTGTTGGTGCGGGAGGTGGCCATGATCGTGCGGAAATGGTCGCGGGCTCGCGGGCTGAGCTTCTCGCCGATGTCCACCAGGGCGATCGAGCGGGCCAGGTCGCGGGGGCTGGTGGTGTTGGTGCCCTCGAGGTCGGGCAGCCAGTTGTTGACCACCGTGGCGGGCAGGCCCAGGGCCTGGAAGTGGGCATTGGTGGCGGCCTTGCCACCGAGGCGCTTGATCAGCAGGTTCGTGGCGCTGTTGTCACTCACCCGGATCATCTCGGTGGCGGCCTCATAGAACGGGAAGCGGGTGCCCAGCGGACGGCTGGCCATCCAGCCGGCTCCGCCTCCCACCACCTCCTTGGTCAGCGGCAGCGGTTCGTTCCAGCGCAGCTTGCCGGCGTCCAGGTCGTCGAGGGCCGCCAACAGGATCGGGGTCTTGATCGAGCTCGCGGCGGGCAGGGGTGTGTCGGGATTGAGCTGGGCGAAACGGCCGTCATCCAGCACCAGCAGGAAGCCGCCCACCTTGAGATCCTTCTGCTCGGCGGCAAGGGCCTTCCAGCGCTGGCTGAGCTTGGTGAGTTCCACCCTGGACTCGAAGCGCCCCAGGGCCAGGCCTCCCTTGGGGGTTGGCACCGGTGAGCTGGCGCTGCTGGCCTTGGGGGCGTCCATCGCGCCCTGGGCGAGTTTCGGGGCGAGTTGTTTCAAGGCGGTGCCGGTGAGCACCCCGAGGCCAAGGCCCATCACCAGCAGGCGCAGGACGAGGGCGAGGGGCTGGAACCAGCCGGGGGATCCGGAACGGGGGGGACGGCCCGTACGCACGATGAAGCCAGGGGCGATGAAGATGGCAGGACCTTAGGGGGTTCCCCGCTGGCTGGCCCAGCGCAGCTGACGGACCATCCCCCGGACCAGGGCCACTTCCTCGGAGCTGATCTGGGCCCGCTGCAGCAGGGCCCTCAGCTTGGCCATCCGGGCATGGGCCGTATGAGGGAGCAGGAACCCCACCTCCAACAGCAACTCCTCGGCATCGGCGATGGCGGCCTCGAGCAGCTGCCGATGGGCGGGTTCCGGCCCGTTCACCGGCGCCGGACCGCTCGCTGGGCGGTTGCTGCTGTCCTGCTGCCAGCGCCGGAGCTCGTGCAGGGTGATGGCCACTGCATGGGAGAGGTTGAGGGAGGGGCGTCCGGGGTCGGTGCTGATCCGCAGGATGCGACCCGCCTGGAGCAGTTCGTCAGTGCTCAGGCCCCGGTCCTCCCGCCCGAACACCAGAGCAGGCGAGCTGGGGCGATCCGCCGGTCCAGCTCCCCGGTGCTGGTCCAGCAGCCAGGGGATGGCCTCGCCGGGGCCTTCGATGGGCACCGCCTGGGAGTCCACCCGTCCGCTGGCGGCGACCACCCGGGTGCGGTCGGCGATGGCCGCCGCGAGATCGGGATAGACCTGGGCCCGCTCCAGCAAGGCCCCGGCGTGGACGGCCATGCGCCGGGCTTCCTCACCGAGGTGATCGCAGCGAGGGGCCACCAGCCGCAGGTCCCGAAGCGCGAAATTGGCGCAGAGCCTGGCCACGCTCCCCACATTCAGGGGGCCAGCGGGTTCCACCAGCACCAGGGCCAGCGCAGGGAGGTCAGGCGGCGCACCGCCGCTCACTCCAGGCTGTGCAGATGGGCCAGCAGGTCGGCCATGGCCTGGGGTTCGGGCTGGAATCGGGGCATCGGCGGAGTGCGGCCGCTCACAACCTGGCGGATCAACTGGCGGTCGCTGCGGCGCTGGCTGACCCCGTGCAGGCTGGGACCCACCAGCCCCTGAGCGGCGATGCCATGGCAGCCCGCGCAGTTCATTCGAAACAGGCGCCCCCCGTTCTCGCGCGAGCCCGAAAGCTCCAGGGTGCGCCGGGTGTAGGGGTCGCTGCGGGCCGCCGGCAGGACGAGCAGCAGCAGCAGGATGCAGCCGGCTGCGGCCAGCAGCACCAGGGCGGTGATCAGGCCCTGGCGCTTCACGGGCGTCTGGGTGGCCTCCAGGGTGGTGGAAGGATCGCCGGTCACGGATCACTCGGAAGACGCAACCAGCCTGCCTTGGCCGTGGGAGAATTGCGCCAGGCACGACTTCCAGCTCCCGATGATCGAACCCCTCCTCTGCGGCATCGTTCTGGGTCTGATCCCGATCACCCTGGTGGGCCTGTTCGTGGCGGCCTGGAACCAGTACCGCCGCGGCAGCGCCCTGGGCGGTTGAGTCAGGCCACAGCAGGCACCAGAATCATCAGGCCACAACTGCCGTAGCGCCGTCGGTCGCTCAGCTGCCAGCCGGGAGGGACGTCCGGGTACGTCTCGCTTGAGCATTCCCACAGCAGGCGTCCCCCCTCAGCCAGCCAGCCCGAGGTGGACACCGCCTCGGCAATCGGGGCGTACAGACCCGAGGCGAAAGGGGGATCGGCGTAGATCAGATCGAAGCCTCCCGCCGCTTCCTCCCCCAGCTGCTGCCCGGGGCCCCGGCACAGCCACTCGGGCAGCTCTGCCCTGATCAGCCGCAGATCGCAGGCCCCAGCCACGCTGGCCCTGACCGCCTCCAGGTTGCGTCGGGCGATGCCGAGGGTCGTCCTGTCGTGATCCACGGCGACCACCCGCCGGGCGCACCGTTGCAGAACTTCGCAGCTCATCACACCGCTGCCGCAGCAGAGATCGAGCCAGCGGCATCCGCTCAGTTCAGCGGCCAGCAGGTTGAGCACCGCCAGCCGCACCCTGGCGCTGGTCGGTCGGGCGTTCAGACCTTGCGGACTGAGCAGTCGGCGTCCGCCACTCAGCCGCAGACTCATGCCCCGTCCTGGTCCACCCAGGCCAGCCAGCGCGCAAGCATGCGTTGCCCCTGGGGTCCTGACTTCTCGGGGTGAAACTGGCAGGCCGCCAGGGCCCCTTGCCAGACCGCCGCAGTCACAGGCTGATCGGCGAAGAGGACTTCGGCGGTGCTGCAGGCCGGATCGTCGGGAGCAGCGGCGTAGGAGTGCACGAAATAGACCCAGGCCGCTGGATGACCTTCCGGCAGCAAGGGACTGGGGTTGGTGGAGATCAGCGGTGCCCAGCCCATGTGGGGGATGGGATGCCCCGGAGCGGAGGGCAGGGCCCGAACCCTGCCTCTGAGCAGGCCGAGGCCAGAGGCTTGTCCCTCCTCGCTGCCCTCGAACAGCAACTGCAGGCCCAGGCAGATCCCCAGCAGGGGGCGACCTCTGGCGCTCCACTCCCGCAGTGGATCCACCAGACGGGCCTCATGGAGACGTTCCATCGCCGGATCGAATGATCCCACCCCCGGCAGGATCAGGGCATCGCACGCCTCCATCGCCGGGGCATCCAGCACGGGAATCAGGTCGGCCCCGAGACGCTCCACAGCACGGGCCACCGAATGCAGGTTGCCCATGCCGTAATCGATCAGGCCGATCCGGCGGCTCATGGCTGCGGCTCCAGACAGCTGCGTTGCTCCGGATGCAGCAGGTCGTCGCTGCGGGGCAGATCGAGCGCGTTGATGGCGGCGATGAGCTGATACAGGCGGCCGACTCGGCGTTGATCGAAGTCGAAGCGCAGGCAGTGCCTCAGGCGATCGTTGTCGTCGCAGCTCTCCCCCAGCTCGAAATCGCCGCTGCGCAGCAGATCCTGGAATCCGGAGCGGATGGCCAGCAGCTCACCCTCCCCCAGGGGCACATGCAGCAGCAGCTCCAGCTCCTCGTCTCGGATGCGGGTGGTGTGGAACACCCGGTAGAAGCGGCGGATCAGCCCGATCGCCTCGCCGGCGCTGCCGGCTCGGCTGATCAGCCCTGCGTCATCAGGACCGATCAATCCTTCGCACTCGAGGCGGGCAAGCAGCTCCTCAGGCCAGTCCTGCCAGAGCCCCTGGCCCGGGGGTGCCAGCAGCACCACCGGAATGGGGGCCGTTCGCCCCGTCTGGATCAGAGTCAGGGCTTCGAACAGTTCGTCGAGGGTGCCGAAACCGCCGGGGAGCACCACCAGGGCGTCGCTCTCGCGCAGGAAGAAGAGCTTGCGGGTGAAGAAGTAGCGGAAGTGCACCAGGCGATCGCCTGCTGTGGCGACGTAGGGGTTGGGCTCCTGCTCGAAGGGCAGCTGGATGTTGAGGCCGAAGCTGTGCTCCGCTCCGGCTCCCCGGTTCGCCGCCTCCATCACCCCGCCGCCAGCACCGGTGATCACCTCAAAGCCTGCGCCCATGGCTTCCCGGCCGACCTCCGCCGCCAGCCGGTAGGTGGAGCTCCCGGGCAGGCTTCGGGACGATCCGAACACCGCCACCTTGCGGGTGGTGCGGTGGGGGTGGAAGGTCGCGAGGGCCTCATGCAGATCGCTCAGGGCACCGGAGATCAACCTCCAGTCGTCCGTGTCATCGGCGATGCGGGCCATCTCCAGGATCGAGTGAAGCGAGCGCTCGATCAGCAGGCGATGGGGATGATCAGCCAGTGAATCCGCCAACCGCTCCAGCGAGGGAGAGGCCGGAGTCATCGCTGAGGGTGAGGGGGCAGGAGATGAAGGGCTGCTCAGAGGTATTTGGCGATCGTGCCGGAGAGGGTGTTCTTGGGAACGGCGCCCACCACGGTGTCCACTTTCTGCCCTCCCTTGAAGATCATCAGGGTGGGGATGCTGCGGATGCCGTACTGGCTGGCGACGTTGGGGTTCTCGTCGGTGTTGAGCTTGTAGACCTTCAGCTTGCCCTCGAATTCCTTGGCGATCTCGTCGACGATCGGGGCCACCATGCGGCACGGGCCGCACCAGGGGGCCCAGAAATCGACCAGCACGGGCACGTCACTTTTGAGCACATCCAGCTCAAAGGAAGCATCGGTGACGGCAGTGGCGCTGGACATCCGAGGGAGGGGACAAGGTGCCTGGAATCTAGCAACGAGGGCCAGGAATCCCCCATGACGGCGGAGGGACCGTAGGAAGACAAAATGCCCGGACGCGCCGGGCGGGTTGGTGTGAGGAGTGTGCGAGCCGGAGCCCCCACACCTTGAGGTTAACGCCCGTCTCCACCGGGATTCCCTCGATTCGTGCCGAAACTGGATCCCTGTTGCAAGGGGCTACTTGCCCATGCCCAGTTGCTGGGCTTTCTGGTACACCTTCCCTTCGGTGAGCAGAGATGGGGCCACCACCACATCGACCTGCTGCATCTCTTTGATCGTTCGTGCACCAAGGGTTCCCATCGACGTGCGCAGGGCGCCGAGCAGGTTCTGGGTGCCGTCGTCCAGGCTGGCCGGACCGCGCAGGATCTTCTCCAGGCTGCCGGTGGTGCCCACGCTGATCCTGGTGCCCCTGGGCAGCACCGGGCTCGGGGTGGCCATGCCCCAGTGGAAGCCACGGCCTGGGGCTTCACTGGCGCGGGCGATCGGCGATCCGATCATCACCGCATCGGCGCCGCAGGCGATGCACTTGCAGATGTCACCGCCGGTGACGATGCCGCCGTCGGCGACGATCGGCACGTAACGGCCGGTCTCGTGCTCATGGTCGTCGCGGGCGGCGGCGCAATCGGCCACCGCGGTGGCCTGGGGGATGCCCACACCCAGAACGCCCCGGGAGGTGCAGGCGGCTCCAGGGCCGATGCCCACCATCACCGCGGCGGCGCCCGCGCGCATCAGCTCGAGAGCCACGTCGTAGGTGACACAGTTGCCGATCACCACCGGAATGCCGAGATCCCGGCAGAGGGCGGCCAGATCGAGGGTTTCGCGCCCGGCGGGCCCAATGTGGTCGGTGGAGACCACCGTGGCCTGAACGAAGAAGAGGTCGGCGCCGGCTTCGGCCACTGCCTGACCGAAGCGCAGCGCCGCGGCAGGGGTGGCACTGACGGCTGCGATGCCACCGGCGGCCTTGATCTCCGCGATGCGCTGGCGGATCAGGTCCTCGCGCACGGGCTGCGCGTAGAGCTCCTGCATCAGGGGCACGAAGGCCTCCTTGCCCACTTCAGCGATGCGATCCAGGATCGGATTCGGGTCGTCGTAACGGCATTGGACCCCCTCCAGGTTCAGCACACCCAGAGCCCCGAGCCGGGACAGTTCCACGGCGACCGACACATCCACCACACCATCCATGGCGCTGGCGATGATCGGGATCTCCCTCTCGATTCCACCGATGGTCCAGCGGCTGTCTGTCACCTCGGGATCCACGGTGCGACCGCCGGGCACCAGGGCGATCTCGTCGATCCCGTAGGCGCGGCGAACGGTTCGGGATCGACCTAACTGAATGGACACCACTGGGGTTTCTGCAGTCGGGCCAAGCTATCAACCGGTCTGGCCCTGCCAGGGCTGCAGGGAACCGGGCCTCTGGTCGGGCCTCAGGGTTGACCACGGAACGACGTCCAGCGCTCCCGCCAGGAGGCGAGCAGCGTCCGGCGGTCGCTGCTGCGCACCAGATGGGTGAGTGCGAAGCGACTCAGCCAGATCACCCCGGCCAGCTCCAGCAGGCCGGGGACCAGGGGCAGACTCTCGATCGCACCCAGCAGCGCGGCGTAGATCCTCAGCAGCAGCAGCAGGCCCACGAAGCCCGCCAGCAGCTTGAGGGGGCCGCTGTACTGCTGCACCTGCCGCTGAAAGGCCCCGCTGCTGAACCAGTCACGCACCTTGCCGCTGAGCAGCTCCCACTCGCCGCCGCTTTCCCCGTTTCCGCTCTCCACACTGGCAGGGACATGCAGGGTGGCGGCCACGGCAGGGTCGGCGGGGGCGGCAGGAACGGGCGCGGGTTCGGTCTCAGGAGCCGGCTCAGGCTCCGGCTCCGGTTGAGGCTCCGGGTCCTGGATGGGCTGCGGTTCCGGTTCCGATGTGGGTTCTGGTTCCGGGGCCGGCTGCGGTTCGGCCTCCACGGCTGACACGGCGCCCGTGCTCAGCTCGGCCTCAGCGGTGATCTGGTCGTCCGGGACAGAGGCACCAGGCCCGGGCACAGTGCCGGGTTCCTCCTCAGCGGGGGATGGCAGGTCCTGGCCCTGATCGGGCTCATGGGATCCAGCAGAGGACTCGACCACCGGTTATCGCGCAAAACCGCCGGTGGAGCTTACGCCGATTCCTTCGGCTTGTCTTTGCCGCCGATGCCTTCAGCCCTCGAGGGGAATCAGACCCGGCCGATCACTCAGGGGGAGCAGGGGAAGCCTCAGGGGAAAGGAGCCATCGAGCAAGCGCTGGATCAGCCCGGCGGCGATTTCATCGGCCAGGCGGGGGCTGTGGGCAGGCGCGCAGCGCAGATGGCGGGCGTCCACCTGGATCTCGCCGGCAAGAAGCTGGCTGTAGGGAACGAAGCCGAAGCTCGGCCGGATCCGGCGTGGAATCGAGAAATCGAGGACGGGGGCCTCGAGCTGGTCGTCGCCGCAGGCCGCCTGGCGGGCCACGGCCAGGTTGATCAGAGGCACAGGGGCCGCGATCGCCACCAGCAGGGCACTGCCATGGCCTTCGAAATGGCAGGGCCGGATCCACTCGGCCTTCAGCTCCGCCAGGTCGACGCTCACGGCCGCCACGGCCCCAGGACCGCGGGCATGGCCGCTCGGCAGCCGCCGGATCTGCGGCTGATGGCCGCTGCCGGCGCCGATCACCCAGCCGATCCCTCCTCCCACCAGAACCGGCGAGCCGGGGCCCAGCAGGCTCAGGCCAGGCATGGTCAGGCCGATGCTGCGAGATCCACCACTGCTGTACAGGGCGCTGCCGTAGGGGCCCAGCAGGGGGCCGTACGGACTGTGGGTGACTCCTTCGGCGCTGCTCACCGCCACGATGCCGTTTTCGCTGATGGCCCGTTGCAGCAGCAGGCGTGCCACGCCAAGGCGTTCGAGCTGAAGGCGGGTCTGGAGTTCACGGCGTGGATGCAGGGCCGTGCCTTCACCACTGGCCACCAGCTCCACCTCCAGGCCCGCCAGCAACTTGCCCAGCACCTGGGCGCCGCCACGCTGCTCCGGGTCCGAGAGGCCACCACCGATCGGAAGGGTCAGGCCGCCGCTGCCGCTCGAGCCCAGGGCCGTGACCCCATCCAGCCGCGCCTCGCGCAGGCGCATGGGCGGGTCGCAGGGACCGAGGCTGAGCTGGAGTGTGGCCTGGTCGGTGAACTCGGCGTTGGCGGCCACCACCACATCGGTGCGGGAGTAGGCCGCTTCCAGTCCCTCGGAGGCCACCAGGGCCCGGAAGTCCGCGGCGCTCCTCACCGCCAGATCACCGGCGCTCTGGCGCTCCTGCAGCTGCGCTTCGGTGCGGGAGCGAGGGGGGGCGGATCCCATCGGCGCAAGCTGCCCGGAGACGGTGACCCCAGCCTCGCTTAACCTGGCCTTCGGCAGTGTGGTGAGAGATGGCGGATCCAACGGGTCCCGGCGAGTCCGACGGACGGATCATCCAGACCGACCTGCGCAATGAGATGTCGCGCTCCTACCTGGAGTACGCGATGAGCGTGATCGTGGGCCGGGCTCTGCCCGACGCCCGCGACGGGCTCAAGCCGGTGCACCGGCGCATCCTCTACGCGATGTACGAGCTCGGTCTCACCAGCGACCGGCCCTACCGCAAGTGCGCCCGGGTGGTGGGCGAGGTGCTCGGCAAGTACCACCCCCATGGGGATACGGCCGTCTACGACGCCCTGGTGCGCATGGCCCAGGACTTCTCGATGCGCATGCCGCTCATCGACGGGCACGGCAATTTCGGCTCGGTCGACAATGACCCTCCGGCCGCGATGCGGTACACCGAATCGCGGCTGCAGGCGCTCACCACCGACAGCCTGCTTGAAGACATCGAAGCGGAAACGGTCGATTACATCGACAACTTCGACGGCTCCCAGCAGGAACCCACGGTGATGCCGGCGCGGGTTCCTCATCTTCTGTTGAATGGATCGTCGGGTATCGCGGTGGGCATGGCCACCAACATCCCCCCTCACAACCTCACCGAACTGATCAATGGCCTGCTGGCCCTGATTGCTGATCCGGAGCTTGATGACCGGGCTCTCCTGACCCTGATTCCCGGACCTGATTTCCCCACCGGCGGCCAGATTCTCGGCCGCCGCGGAATCCGCGAGACCTACACCACCGGCCGCGGTTCGGTGACCATGCGCGGGGTGGCCTCGATTGAAACGCTGGAAGTCCCCGGCCGGCCCGATCGCGATGCCGTGATCATCACCGAGCTCCCTTATCAGACCAACAAGGCGGCGCTGATTGAGCGTATCGCCGAGATGGTCAACGACAAGAAACTCGACGGCATCTCCGACATTCGCGATGAAAGCGATCGCGATGGCATGCGCATCGTGATTGAACTCCGCCGGGATGCCTACCCGCAGGTTGTACTCAACAACCTGTTCAAGCTCACGCCTCTGCAGAGCAATTTCAGTGCCCATATGCTGGCACTGGTCAACAGTGAGCCGGTGCTCCTCACCCTGCGGCGGATGCTGCAGGTGTTCCTCGAGTTCCGCATCGAGACGATCGAGCGGCGTACCCGTTACTTCCTGCGCAAGGCTGAGGAACGGGATCACATCCTGCTCGGTCTCCTGCTGGCCCTCGATCAGCTGGATCCGATCATCGCCCTGATCCGGGCGGCCTCGGATGCGGCCACGGCCCGCCTGCAGTTGCAGGAACGCCATGGCCTCAGTGAGATCCAGGCTGACGCGATCCTGCAGATGCAGCTGCGCCGGCTCACTGCTCTCGAAGCTGACAAGATCCGCCTGGAGCATGAGGATCTTGTTGCCAAGATCGCTGACTACAAGGACATTCTTGGCCGACGTGAGCGCGTGCTCGGACTGATCGAAGCTGAGCTGATCCAGCTGCGTGAGCGTTACCCGTCTGAGCGCCGTACCGAGATTCTTGATCTCGAGGGTGGGCTTGAAGACATCGATCTGATCGCCAATGAGCGATCCGTGGTGCTGCTCACCGAGAACGGCTATCTCAAGCGCATGCCGGTGAGCGAGTTCGAGGCCACCAGCCGCGGGACCCGCGGCAAGGCCGGAACCCGCAGCCAGGGTGAGGAGGCGGTGCGTCTGTTCATCAGCTGCAACGACCACGACACCCTGCTGCTGTTCAGCGATCGCGGCGTGGTCTATGCCGTGCCGGCCTACCGGGTGCCAGTGGGAAGCCGCGGCGCCAAGGGAACGCCGGTGGTGCAGCTGCTGCCGATTCCCCGTGAAGAGCAGATCACCTCCCTGGTGGCGGTGAGTGCCTTCGACGACGATGTCCAGCTGCTGATGCTCACCAGCGGTGGCTACATCAAGCGCACCAGGCTCTCGGCTTTCGCCAACATCCGCTCGAACGGCCTGATCGCCATCAGCCTCGAAGACGGCGATGCCCTGCGCTGGGCCAGGCTGGCCCTGCCGGGCGACAGCGTGCTGATCGGTTCGCTCAAGGGGATGACGATCCACTTCCGCCTCACCGATGGAGAACTGCGTCCCCTGGGCCGCACCGCCCGGGGTGTGCGCGCCATGGCCCTGCGGCCGGGCGATGAGCTGGTGAGCATGGACGTGCTTCCTGCTGAACTGGCGGATCGGGTGGCCAGCTCCTCCGGATCCGAGGGCGATAACGAGGAGGAGGCTCCGGATCCAGGTGAGAGTGCCGAGGGCCCCTGGGTGCTGGTGGCGTCCGCCAGCGGTCTGGGTAAGCGGGTGCCGGTGACCCAGTTCCGTCTGCAGCGCCGGGCCGGTCTGGGTCTGCGCGCCATCAAGTTCCGCCGCGACGGCGACGTGCTGGTGGGGCTGACGGTGATGGGTCCCGGGGAGGAACTGCTGCTGGTGAGTGAGCGGGGGGTGATCGTGCGCATGCAGGCGGATGCGATTCCTCAGCAGTCGCGGGCCGCCACGGGTGTGCGCCTGCAGAAGCTCGACAGCGGTGATCGTCTCAGTGAGGTGGTGCTGGTGCCTCCGGCCCCCGAAGAGGAGCAGCTCGCTGACACCGTTGAGACCACCACGGCACCGGAGTCCCCCTGACGCTTCCCGCCGCCGCGGCCGATGTGCTGGTGCTCGGGGCCGGTCCGGCAGGGCTGGCCATCGCCAGTGAGCTCGTCTCCCTCGGCCTGCGGGTCACAGGGCTGGCCGCAGGCGATCCAGCCAGCCCATGGCAGAACACCTACGGCATCTGGGCTCCCGAGCTGGATCAGCTCCAGCTCTCCCATCTGCTGGAGCATCGCTGGTCGAACTGTGTCAGTTATTTCGGTGCCGACCCTGTGGCTCTCAGCCACGATTATGGCCTGTTTGATCGCGCGAAACTCCAGGACCACTGGCTGGGGCGCTGCTCCGGCATGGACTGGAAGCGGGGACTGGCCGCTGAGCTGATCCACGACCCGCAGGGGTCCCAGGTGACCACCCGGCAGGGGGAGGTGATCAGGGCCCGCCTGGTGATCGACACCACTGGCCACGACCCCGTCTTCGTGCGCCGGCCGGTCCTGGGGCCCGTGGCTGTACAGGCGGCCTACGGGATCGTGGGCTTCTTCACGGCAGCTCCGGTACCACCGGGCCAGTTCGTGCTGATGGACTATCGCAGCGATCATCTGAGCCCGGAGGAGCGCGAGGGTCCGCCGACCTTCCTGTACGCCATGGACCTGGGCGGGGGGCGCTTTTTCGTGGAGGAAACCTCCCTGGCCCTGGCACCGCCGGTGCCGATCGAGGTGCTCCGGGGTCGCCTGCTGAGGAGGCTGGCCCACCGGGGCGTGGCGGTGCTGCAGGTGGAGCATGAGGAGCGCTGCCTGTTCCCGATGAACCTGCCCCTGCCCGACCTCAGCCAGCGGGTGCTGGGCTTTGGAGGGGCCGCCAGCCTGGTGCACCCCGCTTCGGGCTACATGGTGGGCTCGCTGCTGCGGCGCGCTCCAGGCCTGGCGGCTGCCATTGCCGCCGCCCTGGCCAGGCCTGATCAGTCCGCCGCCCAGGTGGCCGAGATCGCCTGGGGTGCCCTCTGGACCCCGGAGCTGGTGCGCAAGCACGGCATCTACCAGTTTGGCCTGGAGAAGCTGATGCGTTTCTCGGAGCGGGACCTGCGCCAGTTCTTCACCACCTTTTTCGCCCTGCCCGAGCGGGAGTGGTACGGATTCCTGACCAATACCCTCAGCCTCGGCGAGCTGGTGGCGGCGATGGTGCGCCTGTTCGCCCAGGCACCGGCCGATGTGCGCTGGGGGCTGATGCAACCGAAAGGGCGCGAAGCCGCCTTGCTCTGGCGGGCCGTGCGGGGTTAGCTGTCCCGCAACCGCTCAACGGAACACCAGGACCGGCAGGTCGGCATGGATCAGCACCCTCTGGGTCTGGCTGCCCAGCAACAGGCCGCTGAGGCCGCGGCGTCCATGGGAGGCCATGAAGATCAGATCGCAGCCATGGCGAGCGGCCGCCTCGATGATCGCCTCATGGGGCAGATCGTTGATCACCCCCTCACTGCTGCAGGGCACCCCGGCGCTCTCGGCCACGGCCTGGGCCTCAGCCAGAATCCGTTCGGCGTTTTCCCTCGCCACGAGGCTGAGGTGCTCCAGCGTGCCGGCATCCAGCATCGTTCCGGTTCCCACCATCGACACCGGCAGAACACTGCGGGCATTGAAGAAAGTGATGCGCGCACCCATCTCCTTGGCGAAGGCCACGGCTCCGTGAACGGCTTTCACGGAGACGTCGGATCCGTCGATGGGGACGAGCAGATGGGAGTACATGGCTGGAGGCCCTGGGTCTGACAAGCCCGAGGAAGTCCTTATTAGGAAGCGTACCCGGGCTGGTGACGGAGTTCTTCAGCCAGCGGCGGACGCTGGAGTCTGCCACCCTCGCACCGCGGCGTCGTCGAGGTCCTGCCCCTTCCAGGAGACCGCCACAATCACCGGCAGGGTCAGCAGGAGCAACACGCTGAGCTGGAGTGGCGCGCTGCTCGGGAATCCGTGGGTGGTGAGCAGCAGACAGATCGGCCGGTGAAAGCGATCCATGACGAAACCGGCGGTGCTGACCGCCAGGATCAGGGGGGGGCAGACGCAGCAGATGGCGGCCCCAGCGCTCACAGACCGGAAAAGCCAGCAACGGGCCGAACACCGCCAGGGGGATGGCATCGAGGCTTGAGTCGATCCTGCCCTTGTGATGGGAGGAGAACAGGCGCGCCGTCACCGAGGCCAGGCCCGTGAGGGCGACGGTGCGGCCTCTCACCCTCGGTTCCACCAGTGCCGGGGAGAGCAGATGGCCGGCCAAGAAGGACGGGAAGTAGAGGAACAGGCGATGCCCCCCACTCTCCAGAAGCTTGCCCAGCATCACGTTGAGGCCGATGATCCCGACACCCATCACCTGGGGGCTGGATGTCCATCGCCGGGGGTCTGGCCCAGCTGTGCGCCAGCAGCAGCATCGGCGCCAGCAGGGAGAACACCCCGATCATCGAGATGTACCAGAGGGTCAGGGGAGGCTCCAGGCTGAAACCGGAGCTCAGCAGCGCCGCCCCGACGAACTGCCAAGGCTTGAGCAGCCCGAAGAGATCGACGAGCAGCAGTGCCGCCAGGTAGGGGGATAGATCCGGATCATCCGCCGCAGGTAGAACGTCCACAGTGCGGCGGCATTGGTGATCAGGGACCTGCCGATCCGATGCCCGGAGATGAACACGAACTGCCCAGCACCACCACGGTCAACCGGTCAGTGAGGTCGTTCTTGTAGCCATCGATCGATCCGGCTTAGCCCAGCGGGTGCCAGAAACCGACGATCCAGAGGATGCAGGTGGCCCGCATCAGATCGATGGCCTGATTGCGCTGGCGTGGAGCCGGCATGATCAGAGGCTGTTGCTCAGGCATGGGTGAGGGGGCGCTCGTCGGGTGGAGAGGGTGGCTGGGCGCTGACACTGGCCCAGTCCGCCGCGTTCAGCTGGGGGAACAGACCATCCTCGGCCTCGATGGCCTCGAGCCAGCCCTCGGGCAAGTCCGCGCCGGTGTCGATGGCATGCATCAGCCGCCAGAAACGGTCGAGATGGCGGTGAATCCGCTCCCGGGCCAGAGTGGTGGTGGTGCCGGCCCGGAGGATGAAACTCCAGTCTGAGCTCTGAGCCAGCAGCAGCTCCCGACCCGCCTGGGTGAGCAGCCGCCGCTGGCGCTCCGAGGCCACGCCGCGATTCACCTGCTTGACCATCGCCGCGGAAGCCCGATGCCATTCCGGCACCACCCAGGCATTGCTCTGGTGGAGCCAGTAGTGGTGATACCCACCCTGCCCCCAGCTCGAGGGGGACGGCCGGCAGATCTGCAGGGGCTCCTCGCGCTCGAGGGCTCCGCGAAGGCTGCTGAATGCCACGCCAGCGGCAGGCCCCTGGCGAAACAGTTCGGCGAGAAACAGGGGCCCCTCGTACCACCAGTGGCCGAACAACTCCGCGTCGAAGGGGGCCACCAGCAGGGGGGGGCGTGCCATGGCCGCGGCGAGGGACGCCAGCTCCTCGCTGCGGCCGGCCAGGTAGTCGCTGGCGTGCTCCATGGTCCGACTGGCCGCTGCCTTCGGTTCGTAGGGCAATTTCTGATCGAGTGGCGAGCCCTGGCTGCTGACCCGGTGCAGTTTCAGCCCCAGGGGCCGTGAGCTCGTGATGCCATGGGCGTGCAGCTCGGCTTCGGGCAGATCCCAGCCCAGGTCACGGTGAAACTCCCTGTAGGCGCCATCCCCTGGATATCCTTCCGAGGCCGACCACACCGGCAGGGTGGCGGCGCCATCGCGGGCGAAGAAGGCGATGCCCGCAGGCGAGCAGATCGGCGCGTACACCCCATAGCGAGGCCTGGGCAGTGCATGCAGCAGGCCATGGGCGTCGAGAACGGAATAACGCAGGCCGCACTGCCGCAGCAGCAGATCGAGACCTTCGTAATAGGCGCACTCCGGCAGCCAGATGCCCAGCGGGCGCTCCCCCAGCAAGCGCTGGTGCTCCCGCACGGCATTGATGAGCTGGGCTCGCACGGCTTCGGGACTGTGGCGCAGGAGCGGCAGGTAGCCGTGGGTCGCGGCGCAGGTGAGCAGGTCGAGCACCCCGTCCTGCTGCAACTGGCGGAAGCGGTGCAGCAGCTGACCGCCGCTTGCGATCCAGCTCTGGCGGGTGTTCTCCAGGGTGTCGGCCAGGGCGCTGGCGGCGGCGCGGTGGCTGGAGGGGGCGTGACGCAGCAATCGCTGACGCTGGGCGAGCCAGTCGGGGAAGCGCGCGCTCAGCACGGGATCGCTGATCAGGCTGAGCAGGGTGGGCGAGAGCCCGAGGCTGAGGCAGGGGTGCTGGCTGGGATCATCCCGGCTGGCTTCCAGCACCTGGAGCAGCGGCAGATAGCTCTCGAGCAGGGCCTGGAAGTACCAGTCCTCCTCCAGGGAGCCCGGCTGGCTGTCCCGGACGAAGGGGAGATGGGCATGAAGGACCAGGGCCAGGGTGCCGGTGGCCATCGACCATCCATCAATGAGGCCACCTTACGGCGCACGCTTCGTTGAGTCCCGACAGCCACACGTCTCTACGCTGAGTGGATGAGACAAGACGGGTTGCGGGTGGATCACGACAGGATCCGGCGTGTGGTGATCGTGGATGGACACGGCATGTTCTACGCCCAGCAGAAGCTGGGCTGGTTCTTCGATCCACGCCGGTTGCTGGAATTGGCCGTCGCCGACCCCGGCGTGGAACTGGATGGTGCCTACTGGTACACGGGCCTGAAGGATCCGGCCGATCAGAGGCCGTTCCGTGATGCGCTCACCAGCCTGGGCTACACGGTTCGCAGCAAGCCCCTGAGGGAATTCGGCACCGATCCCGATCATCGCCAGTTCGCCCGGGCGAATCTGGATGTGGAGATCTGCCTGGATCTGATGACGGTGGCCCACCGCCTGGATGAGGTCTGGCTGTTGAGCGGCAGCCGGGATCTGGAACGGGTGGTGGAAACCCTGCGGGCGAAGGGAATCCGGATCACGTTGCTGAATGCCGACGGGATGGTGCCCCGCGAGCTGCGCAACGCTGTGGATGTCTTCCAGGATCTGGCCGGGTGGCGCAAGCAGCTGGAGAAGGCCGAAGCAACCCAGGTTCCGGTGTTCCAGCGGGACCCGGAGAGTCCCCTGCGGGTCGAGCCGCTCAGCCGGGAGCTGGTGCGCCGTCCACAGGATCGTCAGGAGAGCGGTCCCAGGGAAGTGGTGATCGCGCCACCCCTCTAGGATCGGTTCAACTCATAGTCACATCGACTTGCAACGGTCATGGCCAAGGACCCCGGCCGGGTACTGATCTTCGACACCACCCTCCGGGATGGTGAGCAATCCCCCGGGGCCAGCCTCAACCTGGAGGAGAAGCTGGCGATTGCCCACCAGCTGGCCCGTTTGCGCGTCGACATCATCGAAGCCGGCTTTCCCTTCGCCAGCCCCGGTGATTTCAACGCGGTTCAGCGCATCGCCGCCGCCGTCGGCACCCCCGACGGTCCGGTGATCTGCGGCCTGGCCCGGGCCGCCCGCGGCGACATCAAGGCCTGCTCCGAAGCGGTGGCCCCTGCTGCCCACCGCCGGATCCATACCTTCATCGCCACCAGCGACATCCATCTGGAGCACAAGCTGCGCAAGACCCGAGCCGAGGTGGTGGCGATCACCGCGGAGATGGTGGCCTACGCCCGCTCCCTCGTCGAGGATGTGGAATTCTCCTGCGAAGACGCCGGCCGCTCCGATCCGGAGTATCTCCATGAGGTGATCGAAGCCGCCATCACCGCCGGTGCCACCACGATCAACATCCCCGACACGGTGGGCTACACCACCCCCGCCGAGTTCGGCGCCCTGATCGACGGCATCAACCGGCACGTGCCCAACATCGATCAGGCGGTGATCTCGGTGCATGGCCACAACGACCTCGGACTCGCGGTCGCCAACTTCCTTGAGGCGGTCAAGAACGGCGCCCGCCAGCTGGAGTGCACGATCAACGGCATCGGTGAGCGGGCCGGCAACGCCTCGCTCGAGGAGCTGGTGATGGCCCTGCATGTGCGCCGCAGCTACTTCAACCCGTTCCTGGGCCGTGAGGCCACCAGCACGGAGCCCCTCACCGGTGTGCGCACCGAGGAGATCTACAAGACCTCCCGCCTGGTGAGCAACCTCACCGGCATGGCGGTGCAGCCCAACAAGGCGATCGTGGGCGCCAACGCCTTTGCCCATGAATCCGGCATCCATCAGGACGGTGTGCTCAAGAACCGCCTCACCTACGAGATCGTCGATGCCCGCACCATCGGCCTCGCCGACAACCGCATCTCCCTGGGCAAACTCAGCGGCCGCAGTGCCTTCCGGGCCCGCCTGGAGGATCTCGGCTACACCCTCGAGCGTGACGACCTCGACGACGCGTTCACCCGCTTCAAGGAGCTGGCGGATCGCAAACGGGAAATCACCGACCGGGATCTCGAGGCGATCGTGAGCGATCAGGCCCAGCAGACCGAGGCCCGTTACGTGCTCAAGCTGGTGCAGGTGAGCACCGGCACCCATCTGCAACCCACCGCCACCGTCACCCTCACGACCAGTGATGGGGCCGAGCTCACCGAGGCTGCCATCGGCACCGGTCCGGTCGATGCCGTCTGCCAGGCCCTCAACAGCCTGGCGCGGGTGCCCAACGAGCTGGTGGAGTTCAGCGTCAAGTCGGTCACCGAGGGCATCGATGCCATGGGCGAGGTCACGATCCGCCTGCGCCATCAGGGGGTGCTCTACGCCGGCCATGCCGCTGACACCGACATCGTGGTGGCCGCGGCCCAGGCCTTCGTCAATGCCCTGAACCGCCTGGTGTACGGGATGGAGCGTCAACCCCTGCATCCGCAGAAAGCGTCTCTGCCGGTGGCGGAGCTGCCGCGGCTGTGAAGCATCAGCGGCCTCTCTGGGTGAGTGCCCTGCAGCTGGCGGCCCTGTTGCTGCTGGCTCTGCTGATGCTGGTGCCTCTGCTCTGGCTGGTGAGCACCTCGCTCAAGAGTCCTGCTGAAAACATCTTCTCCACCCCGCCGTCGCTGATTCCCGCCCAGCCGAGCCTGGAGGCCTATGGCCGCCTGTTCGCCGACCATCCCCTGGGCCTGTACCTGTTCAACAGCACGGTGGTGAGCCTGCTGGCAGTGCTGGGAAATCTGCTGTTCTGTTCGCTGGCGGCCTATCCGCTGGCGCGGATGCGCTTCGCCGGCCGTGGTCTGGTGCTGGCCCTGGTGGTGGCCACCATCCTGATCCCCTTCCAGGTGGTGATGATTCCGCTTTACCTGATGATGGTGCAGCTGGGTCTGAGAAACACCCTCTGGGCCTTGATCGTGCCCCAGGCCGCCACGGCCTTCGGCATCTTTCTGCTGCGCCAGAGTTTTCTCGGGGTGCCGGTGGAACTGGAGGAGGCGGCCCGCATCGATGGCTGCACACCCGTCGGGGAATGGTGGAACGTGATGATTCCCGCAGCCCGGGCCGATCTGATCACCCTGGCGATGTTCGTGTTCATCGGCACCTGGAGCGACTTCCTCTGGCCTCTGGTGATCCTCGACGACCCCAGGCTCTACACCCTGCCCCTGGGACTGCAGCAACTGGCCAGCAGCTTCTCCCTCGACTGGCGCCTGGTGGCGGCAGGATCGGTGGTCTCGATCCTGCCGGTGCTGGTGCTGTTCGTGCTGCTTCAGCGCTACATCCTTCCCAGCGCCAGCGGTGATGCGGTGAAGGGCTGAGGCCCGACCACGACCACGACCACGACGACGACCAGCTCTCCTGCCCTCCGGGGCCACGGGCGGGGATTCACTCCTGTGCGAACAAACCGCATCGCTGCCGCTGGGGTTGGTGCAGCCCTCGGTACTCTGCGTTCCACAGAGTCGATCACGCACCGGGCGCCGGAATGGAGACCAGCCTGGTTCTGCAGAATCTGCTCTCACCGCCGGTGCTGTTCTTCGCCCTCGGGGTGATCGCCGTGCTGGTGGGCTCCGATCTGGAGATCCCGGCACCACTGCCGAAGCTGTTCTCCCTCTACCTGCTGCTGGCGATCGGTTTCAAGGGGGGTGTGGAGTTGCTCCACAGCGGCCTCGGTCCCCAGGTGATCAGCACGATCGCGGCGGCGATGCTGATGTCGGCCCTGGTGCCGCTCTACAGCTTCCTGGTGCTCAGGCGCCAGCTCGACACCTTCAACGCGGCGGCCATCGCCGCCACCTACGGCTCCATCAGCGCCGTCACCTTCATCACGGCCGAGAGCTTCCTGGGCCTCACCGGCATGCCTCATGACGGCTTCATGGTGGCGGCCCTGGCACTGATGGAATCCCCTGCGATCATCGTCGGCCTGCTGCTGGTGAAGCTGGCCTCCAGCGCAGCGGCCGAACAACCCCGGGAGGGGATCCGCTGGGGCTCACTCCTGCATGAGGCCTTTCTGAACAGCTCCGTGCTGCTGCTGGTGGGCAGCCTGGTGATCGGTGGGCTGGTGGCGGCCTTCAGTCCGTCCGGGCTGGGCAAGATGGAGCCCTTCACCGGCGAGCTCTTCTACGGAGCCCTCAGCTTCTTCCTCCTCGACATGGGCATCGTGGCTGCCCAGCGGGTGGGGGATCTCAGGCAGGCCGGGGCCTTCCTGATCGGCTTCGCCCTGCTCATGCCCCTGTTCAATGCCGGGGTGGGACTGGCGGTGTCATGGATGCTGGGGCTTCCTCAGGGGGATGCCCTGCTGTTCATGGTGCTCAGCGCCAGTGCCTCCTACATCGCCGTGCCAGCGGCGATGCGGATGACCGTGCCCCAGGCCAGCCCCAGCCTCTACATCTCCACCGCTCTGGGGGTGACCTTCCCGTTCAACATCGTCGTGGGCATCCCGCTCTACATGGCGATGGTGAGGCTCGTCATCCCTGCCGTCTGACCCCTTTCCGACTGTCCGGCCCTTGCCATGCAACGCCTCGATCTCATCTGCAGTGAACGGGAACTCGAGCGGGTGGTGCGCCTGATCGATGCCGCCGGTGCTCCCGGCTACTCGGTGGATCGTCATGTCACGGGCCGTGGGCCCCATGGCTCCGTCTCGGAGTCGATGGAGTTCAGCGGTCTGGGCGCCAATGTCCACGTGATCGTGTTCTGCGAGAGCGAGGCGCTCGAGACACTCCGCCAGGGGCTGCGGCCGATCCTGGAGTACTACGGAGGGGTTGGCTTCGTCTCCCGGGCCGAGCCGCTCTGAGCCCCAGCCCCACCCCCTTCATGGCCAGCGATCCCGCCATCGCCGCATTCGGCTCTAGCTTCACTGCGATCACCCTGGCGGAGCTGGGGGACAAGACGTTCTTCGTGGCGTTCCTGCTGGCCGCCCGCCACCGGGCCCGCTGGGTCTTCGTCGGGGCGTTCGCCGCCCTGGCGGCCGTCACGCTGATCTCCCTGGCCTTCGGTCTGGGGCTGCGCAGTCTGCTGCCGCCGGAGCTGGTGCCGTGGCTGGCGGCCCTCCTCTTCGGCGGGTTCGGCCTGAAGCTTCTGATCGATGCCCAGGCCATGGGTGCGCAGGCCGCCGAGCAGGAGGCCCAGGAGGCGGAGGATCTCGTCAATGCCGCCGAAGCCAACCAGGACCAGAGCCGGGCCGGGGGCTGGCTGGTGGTGCGAGAAGCCTTCCTGCTGGTGTTCATGGCCGAACTGGGGGATCGCACCCAGTTCGCCACCATCTTTCTGGCCACCGCACCGGGGTTCACCTTCAGTGCCCTGCTGGCCGGCACCCTGGCGGGCCATGCCCTGGTCACGGGTCTGGCGGTGGGGGCGGGAAAATGGATCGGCCAGATGCTCTCCGAACGCCTCCTCTACCGGCTCAGCGGCGGCCTGTTCCTGGCCTTCGCCGTGGTGGCCCTGCGGCAGGCCCTGGGCTGAGGTGGTGCCGTCGGTTGCTCAGTTCTGGCGGCCGGTGTAGTGGGCGCAGCACTCGCAGGGACCATCAGGCAGCACGGCGCAGCGCAACAGCGGTGAACGGGCATTGAAGCGGCAACTGGGGTCGCCGATCACCCAGCCTCCGTTCCACCAGCGCGCGTCTGTGGGCTGCCGCTCCGCCTTCACCTGCAGGGCCACCGTGACCAGTTCGTAGCGGCCATTGCACAGCTGGTAGCGGTGGTGCCGCTGCAGCACCAGGAAACTGCGGCTGCCATGGAGAAACCAGCGGCCAGGCTGGGGAATCTCCCCCAGCTCCTCGAGCTCGAGCTGGTCCAGCAGCTGGCCACTGCCGGCCTGACGAAGTTCGATGCGCAAGGGTTTCAGGGGTTCACCTCACCGGCCTCAGCGCTCACGCGCCTGGAGAATCCCCACAGGAACAGGCCCGCCACCAGCAGCAGCAGGGCCCACTCGGGCGGCACCAGCTGGGGCAGCCCCAGGCGGAGCAGCAGGCGCAGGCCCACCAGCCCGACAGCGAGGTACCCGGCCCGCTCCAGGTTGGGGTAGAGCCCCAGCCAGCGGATGAACAGCTCGGCGGTGAGACGCAGGGCGATCACCCCGATCACCCCGCCGGTCATCACCAGCCAGAGACGATCGCTCACAGCCACAGCCGCCGCCACGCTGTCGAGGGAGAAGGCGAGATCGGTGACTGCAAGGGTGAGCACCACCGCCCCTAGTCCAGTTGCCCCGGCATGGCTGCTGGTGGCGGCGCCCGGGTGAGGAGCCTGCTCAGCAGTGGCGGATGCACCCTCGCTGGGGGGCTCAGGCTCATCACCACTTGATTCATCGCCGGGCCGCAGCAGGTTGGTACTGCTGAGCCAGAGCAGATAGGCGGCGGCCGCCAGCTGCAGGGGCCAGAAGTTCAGCACCCAGCGGGCCAGCAGGATCAGCCCCAGACGGAAGACCAGGGCCAGGCCGAGGCCGAGGTTGAGGGCCTGACGCTGGAGTTGCGGTTCGTGCAGCCGCCTTGAGATGGCCGCCAGGGCAATGGCGTTGTCGGCGGAGAGCACCGCTTCGAGAGCCACCAGCAGCGGCAGCAGCAGCAGCAGCTCCCCCCACTGATCCGCCTCCTCCAGCAGGGGTGTGAGGGAGGTAATCGACTCCGCTTCCATTGGCGTGCAGCGGGTTCGGTGGCGCCACTCTAGAAAGTCCCCTACACCGGCTTCCCCGCGATGCAGCTTCGGGCGCGACTGGCCCACGCCGACCCCGGCCTGCGGGTGGTGGAGGTGAGTGCCTGGGATGGTGGCCGCTGTCTGGGCAGCGCCCTCGGGGAGGCCCCCAGCGTCGAGGCCGCCGAAGACCGGGCGCTGCAGCGGCTGCTGCTGCGGCTGCAGGAACCGGCCCCGCTGTCAGCACCGATCGTTGCCCCCCAGCAGGGGGTGGGGGCCACGACGCCGCCGGCGCGGACAGACGTCCGCCCAGCTCCATCACCCGGTCCAGCCCCAGCCCCAACACCAACACCAACACCAGTGCCAGTGCCACCAGTGCCCGCGCCGGCCCTGGAACCCACAGGTGGCCCCGACCGCCCGACCGTCGCGGAAGCCGAACCGCTGGCCGATCCCGACGACTGGAGTGAGGAACTGGCCGAACTGGAGCGGCTGCTGAGGCAGCTGGGCTGGGAGCGGGAGCAGGAGTCGATCTACCTGCAGCGGGCCTTCGATCACCCCAGCCGCAGCCGCCTGATCCGCTATGCCGATCTGCTGGCCTACCTCGCCGCCCTGCGGCGTCTGCAGCCTGGGGTGGATCCGGCCCAGGCCGCCCTGCCCCTGCGCCGCTCCGACCTCCTGCGCCGCTCCGATGGGTTGCTGGCGCGACTGGGCTGGGGAGCGGCCCAGGGGCGCGCCCTGCTGGAGCGCGAATTCCACCTCGCCAGCCGCCAGCAGCTCAGCGACGAGGACCTGCTGCGCTTCAACGACCTCCTGGCGCAACAGCTGGAGGCCCTGACCGGGGTCAGCCCTGAGCACGGCATTCCTTCGCCAGCAGAGCCGGCCCCAGGGTGAGCCGGTGCTGGTTGGCGTAGGCCTCCTGCTCCAGCCGGAGCTCGGTGGGGCTGGCCCTGGCATAGACGGGATCCTGCAGATTGCGCCGGCTGACCGGGTCGAGGACGATCGATAGACCGAGCAGCCTGGGCCGGGCCCAGAGGCCTCCATGGCGGCAGCTCTGGGCGACGTGAATCGCTTCGTGGTTGAGCACCCGCGCGAACTCCACGCTCCCCTTCTCGATCACATCGGGGCGAATCCGCAGGGTCCGGGCGGCCGGTTCCCATTCCCCGGCAGCCCTGGCTTTGCGGGGCGGTCCGATCACCACCTGCACCCCGGCCCGCTCCAGGTTGCTCAGCAGGCTGGCGATGGCGTCGCGTTCCAGCTGGTGGCTGGGTGGATTGCGGCGCAGCTCCTCGATCTGGGCGATGCTCAGGGGCGGATCCTCCAGGCGCCGTTTGTAGAGGTAGCGGATGCGTCCGTCGCCGAGGGGTTCAGCCCGCGGCAGCCAGCTCTGATCGGCCGTGTCGAGCTGGGACAGAAGCTCAGGCAGACCGGCGCTGGTGAGCACCCGATCGCCGGGCCGCGGCGGCTCCGGACGGCTCGCGAGCACCACCTCCTGCAGCTGGATGGTGAGGTCCTGCAGGGCCAGGAGGGTGTCACTGCGCTGGGGCTGGGGGGAGAACAGCATCAGGGCGGCCAGACCACCAGCGGCACTGAGGGCCAGACCGATCAGCAGCGGTGTGGGGCTCCCGGCGGCTGAGCGGCTCCCGGCGCCCCGGGTGCGGCGGGCTGGCCTCGATC
>NZ_JAYGIA010000080.1:0-26521 GCF_034931165.1 Synechococcus sp. BA-124 BA4
GATTCATCGTGATTGAACGAGGCGCATCTGCACCTCCGGAATGACAGCCCGTCATTCCACCCTGTTCACCCTCTGACTAGGGCATTCGGGCCTCGGGTTTTACACCACGCAAAGGGACGCGGCCTGCGCAGTCACGACCTGGCGTGCTGCCAACGCGTGCCAAGCGAGATGATCGCTTGAGGAGCAACAAATTTCAGGCCTGGACTGAAAGCGGGTGACCGGACTCGAACCGGCGACGTTCAGCTTGGGAAGCTGACATTCTACCACTGAATTACACCCGCACACACTCACCTTAGCAAAGGGTGAACAGGTGGGAGCTGAACTGTTCAGCCCCCACTCCTGGTCTGGATCCTCAGGCCGCCAGCTCCCGGGCTGCCGCGGCCAGTCCTGCCCCCACCGGCTGGCGGTTGCACCCCAGCTCCTGCAGAGTCGCCTCGATAGCGGCCACCGCTGTCAGCACGTCGCGATCACAGACGAAGCCCAGGTGGCCGATCCGGAACACCTTGCCCTTGAGGTGGTCCTGTCCGCCCGCCAGCAGGATGTCGTAGCGCTCCTTGATCTTCTTGCGCAGCACCTCCGCGTCAAGACCTTCGGGGGCCACCGCTGTGATCGCCGGGCTGCCGTGGCCTTCAGCGGCGTAGAGGGGAAGGCCGATGGCACGCATCGCCGACTGCGTGGCCCGTTGCAGTCTGGCGTGGCGGGCGAAGATGGCTTCCAGGCCTTCCTCTTCCATCATCCCCAGGGCGGCTTCCAGGGCGTAATACAGCGTCACAGGAGGCGTGAAGGGGTTGCTGTCAGCGGCGGCCGACTTCCGGTACTTGCCCAGATCCAGGTAGAACTTGGGCAGATCGGAGCGCTTGTGCGCCTCCCAGGCCCGTTCGCTCATCGCCACGAAAGCCAGGCCGGGCGGCATCATGTATCCCTTCTGGGAGCCCGAGCCCACCACATCGAGGCCCCAGGCATCCACAGGCACCGGACAGGCTCCCAGGCTGGTGACACAGTCAGCCACCACCAGGGCCTGGCCATGGGCATGGACGTGCCGGGCGATCGTCTCCAGGTCGTTGATCACCCCGGTGGATGTTTCCGAATGGGTGAGGATCACCGCGCGGATCTTCTTCTCGCTGTCGGCTTCGAGGGCCAGGCGGAAGGCCTCCGGATCCAGGGGCTGGCCCCAGTCGGCGCTGATCACCTCCACCTCCAGGCCATAGGCCCTGGCCACCTTCACCCAGCGCTCGCCGAACTTGCCGTTGTCACCGCAGAGGACTTTGTCGCCCCGGCTCAGTACGTTGATGATGCCCGCCTCCATCGCGGCGGTGCCGCTGCCGGTGAGCGCCAGCACATCACCTTCGGTCTGGTGAAGCCACTTGAGCTGGGCGGTGGTGCGTTTCACGATCGCCTGGAATTCGCCGCTGCGATGGCCGATCGGGTGGCGGCTCATGGCCAGCAGGACGGTCTCCGGCACCGGCGTGGGACCGGGGATCATCAGGCTGAGCTTGTCCTGCATGGGGGGCGCTGGGGGGACGGGCGCGGCGGCCCAATCCACCACCTTAAAAAACCAGGGTCCCCCCACCCCGGTCCAGCGCCCCGACCGAAACACCAGCCATCTCCCTGCCGATGACCCAAGCGACGCCCTTCACCCTGCCGGTCTGGGTGGCGGCAGCAGCCCGCGCAGGCCTGGAGGCGCTGCTGGAGGACGAGGGCCTTCTGCCCGGCGCGGTGGCGAGCAGGGGCTCCAGCGAGGCTCAGCCGCTGGAGCTGCTCGAGCCGCCGGGGGTCGAGCTGGTGCCGGTGGAGGCCGCTGCCACCCTCGGTCATGGTCAGGCTCTGGGCATGGCCCGCTGCGATCCGGGTGATGGCCTGGATCTCACGCGGGGCCTGCTGGTGTGGGTTCGGGTCAGCTGGTGGGATCCACCGCAGGGGGCGGAGCCATCCCAGCGGCTGCTCCTGGAGGCGGGGGAGGGGCTGGGTGTGATGGCCGGCAGCCGGGAGCTGTGCCTCTCGGCCTATGCCCGCCGCCTGCTGGAGGTCAACCTTCTGCCGCTGGTGCCCGCCGGCCGCGGAGTGCGGCTCCAGCTGGTGTTCCCCCGGGGCCGGGAGCTTGCTGGCCGCACCAGCAATGAAGCCTTCGGGGTGGTGGACGGTCTGGCCCTGATCGGCACCCAGGCTGTGGTTCAGCGCAGCGCCGCACCCGAACGGCTCGAGCAGTGCCTGGAGATCCTGCGCCAGTGGCCGGATTCGGCCCACCCCTGCGATCTGGTGCTGGTGATCGGCGAGAACGGGCTCGATCTGGCTCCCCGGCTCGGCCTGCCTGCCGGCCTGCTGCTCAAGGCCGGCAACTGGCTCGGACCACTGATCGTGGCGGCGGCCGAAGCCGGCGTCGAGCGTCTGCTGCTGTTCGGCTATCACGGCAAGCTGATCAAGCTGGCGGGCGGGATCTTCCACACCCACCACCACCTGGCCGATGGTCGCGCCGAGGTGCTCACGGCTCTGGCGGCTCTCGAGGGGTTGGCAGGTCCTGAGCTGAAGCGGCTGTTCGCGGCCTCCACGGTGGAGGCCGCCCTGGCGGACTTGCAGCAGCTCGATGGGCCGCTGGCGGCCCGGGTCGAGGCACGGCTGGCGCTGGCGATCGAGACCCGCAGCCAGGCCTACCTGGCCCGTTATGGCCGGTTCGGGATGCGGATCGGCGCGGCGCTCTTCGATCGACAGCGGCAACTGCGGGTGCTGGGCCCCTGCGGTCAGGAGCTGCTGGAGGCTTTCCGGCACGACCTAGGGTGAGCCCAGAAGGCCATGCAGGCCGTGATTCGGTCGTTATGTCCCACCCGTCTCCCTCGACCGAACAGCCCGAAAGCGCACGCCTGCCGGCGATCGTCATCCTTGATTTCGGCTCCCAGTACTCCGAGCTGATCGCCCGTCGGGTGCGGGAGACCGAGGTGTATTCCCTGGTGCTTGGGTATGCCACCAGCGTGGATGAGATCAGACGCCTGGCCCCGAAGGGAATCATCCTCAGCGGGGGTCCCAGCTCGGTGTACGACGAGGGGGCGCCCCTGTGCGATCCCGCCATCTGGAGCCTGGGCATCCCCGTGCTGGGGGTCTGCTACGGCATGCAGCTGATGGTTCAGCAGCTCGGCGGTCAGGTGGAAGCCGCCGGCCGGGGCGAATACGGCAAGGCACCCCTCTACGTGGACGACCCGATTGATCTGCTCACCAACGTGGAGCACGGCTCGACGATGTGGATGAGCCACGGGGATTCGGTGCAGGCCCTGCCGCCTGGCTTCAGCCGCCTGGCCCACACCGACAACACGCCGGAAGCAGCGGTGGCCGATCACCAGAGGCGGTTGTACGGGGTGCAGTTCCACCCTGAGGTGGTGCATTCCCGTGGCGGGATGGCGATGATTCGCAACTTCGTCTATCACATCTGCGGCTGTGAACCCGACTGGACCACCGCGGCCTTCATCGATGAAGCCCTTGCCGATGTTCGGGAGCGGGTGGGAAACAAGAGGGTGCTTCTGGCGCTCTCGGGCGGAGTCGATTCCTCCACGCTGGCCTTCCTGTTGCACCGGGCCATCGGAGATCAGCTCACCTGCATGTTCATCGACCAGGGTTTCATGCGCAAGGGGGAACCGGAGTTCCTCACCGAATTCTTCGATGCGCAGTTTCACATTCGAGTCGAATACATCAATGCCCGCGATCGCTTTCTGGCCAAACTCGAAGGGGTCACCGATCCTGAGCAGAAGCGCAAGATCATCGGTGGTGAATTCATTCGGGTGTTCGAGGAGGAAAGCAGGCGGCTCGGACCCTTCGACTACCTCGCCCAGGGCACTCTCTACCCCGATGTGATCGAATCGGCCGGCACCAACCTCGATCCGAAGACCGGCGAGCGAGTGGCGGTGAAGATCAAGAGCCACCACAACGTGGGAGGGCTGCCCAAGGATCTGCAGTTCAAGCTGGTGGAACCCCTGCGGCGTCTCTTCAAGGACGAGGTGCGCAAGGTGGGCCGCAGCCTCGGGCTGCCCGAGGAGATCGTGCGCCGCCACCCCTTCCCGGGGCCCGGTCTGGCCATCCGCATCCTCGGGGAGGTCACGGCCGAGAAGCTGAACATCCTTCGGGATGCCGACCTGATCGTGCGCGAGGAGGTGCAGGAGGCCGGGCTGTATCACGAGATCTGGCAGGCCTTCGCGGTGCTGCTGCCGGTGCGCAGCGTCGGCGTGATGGGCGATAAACGCACCTATGCCTATCCAATCGTGCTGCGCTGTGTGTCCAGCGAAGACGGCATGACCGCCGACTGGTCCCGCCTGCCCTACGACCTGCTGGAGCGCATCTCCAACCGGATCGTCAATGAGGTGCAGGGGGTGAACCGTGTGGTCCTCGACATCACCAGCAAGCCCCCCGGCACGATCGAGTGGGAATGAGCCCGGCGCTGGCCTGTTTGGTCGGCGTTCGATACCATCGGCTCCCAGCCTGTTTCCCTTGACCGCCGTCAGCCAGCAGGATCCCCAGATGCAGCGCCGCCTGCAGCAGGACAGCATCCTGCTGGGGGGGAAAACCATCTATCTCAATCCCTTTCTGTACTGGCGTCGCTTCGATGCCAACACCGACCGCTGGTTGCGGGAGCCCGGTCAGCTGCAGGAGGAGCAGATTCTGGCCAACCGTGGCCGTTTCTACCCGGAAGTCCACTGGGAGGAACTCAGCGACGGTGACCGCCAGATCAAGGATGGCGCGGTGGAGATGTTCATCAAGAGCCTGGAGCTGATCAGCACCTTCCATCCCGATCTCAGCGCCGGTCACCTGCTGGAGGTGGAGCGCAAGATGGCGGTCACCAAGAAGCGGGCCTTCGAGCGCTGGGTTGAGAAATCGCTGCAGCGTCGTCAGAAGCTGGAACAGCGGGAACGGCGCCGGTTTGATCGTGAGCGTGCCCTGCGTGGCTGGGGCGAGTGGTTCAGCCTCGACATGACCCGCCAGGCCCTGCTGCCCCTCACAGCCGCCCTTGCTCTGGCCGTGGTGGGCGGCTGGTGGGTGGGATCACGCGAATTCTGCCGGGCGGTCATTCTCGAGCCTGGCATCCAGCGCACCCCCTGAACCCTTCCGGGCTCTCCTGCGAGTCAGACTGGGGAGACGGTCCGATGGTGCTTGCCAGCGGCGTTCGCTTCAGGAGTTGTGCCATGGCTGCCGATCCCTTTGATGCCCTGCGGCTCAGCCTGATGGAAGACCTGCTTCCGGTCGGCATCGCTGTGGTCGACCGGGCCCGCCGGGGCGGACCCCGCCAGGTGGTCGAGGCCTTCACCTCCACGGATGATCCCCTTGGGCAGTTGCGTCAGGAGGGGGATGCGGCCGCGAAGAAGGTGCGTGAGAGCCTTGATCAGGTGCAACCCGGGCTGGGCAACCCTGTCGTGAGGGTGGAAGTGCGCGATGTGCCCTCCTCCCCCCCCCCTGATCCCAGCGGTACGCCACCCGTCTCCTCCCCCACCGGGCCTGAGGAGAGGCGGGCGCTGCAGGAGGCCCTGGTGCGTATTTCCGGGCGCCTGGAGGAACTCGAGCGCCGCCTCAGGGCCTGAAGCCGATGGCCAGCGGATTCCAGACCGGCTCGTCTCGGCAGTCGGGAATGAGCCATCAGCCGGCCTGGTTGCTGGCGGTGGTCCTGTTGGCGGCCTCGGCAATGGGGGTTCGCCTGGCCTGGCTTCAGCTGGTCCAGGGCCCCGAAAACCGCCTGCGGGCCGACCAGAACCGCATCCGCCTGGTGCCCCGACACCCCGTCCGCGGCCGTCTGCTCGATCGCCATGGGGAGGTGCTGGCCACCAGCCGACTCACCTACAACCTCTACCTGCAGCCTCGTTTGGTCTCGAAGGAACGCTGGCCCGTCCTGCGCGGCAAGCTGGCGGCGCTGCTGGCGCTGCCGGTGGATCAGCTGGACCTGAACTACAGGGAAGGTCTCCAGAATGATGGCTACCGGATCGAACTGGCCAGTTTGCTGAGCAGCGTCCAGGTGCTGCGCTTCCGGGAGCAGGCGGCCAATCTCGATGGCGCCGAGGTGGATGTCGATTACCTGCGCTCCTACCCCGGCGGCCCCCTGGCTGCCCATGTGCTCGGCTACACCAGTGGCATCACGGAGGAGGAATACACCCGGCTGGCCGACAAGGGCTACCGGGTGCAGGACCGCATCGGGCGTACCGGGCTGGAGCAGGTCTACGAATCCCATCTGAGGGGCGAGTGGGGCGGCCAGCAGCTGGAGGTGAATGCCGCGGGCCAGGTGCAGCGGGTGCTGGGGGACAAACAGGCCCGCGCCGGCAAGGACCTGCGCCTGACCCTGGATCTGGAGTTGCAGCGCACCGCCGAGAAGGCCCTCGATGGCGTGGCCAAAGGGGCGATCGTGGCCATGGATCCCCGTACCGGGGCGATCCGAGCCATGGCGAGCCGCCCCAACTTCGATCCCAACATCTTCTCCAGCGGCCCTACCACGGCCCAGTGGAACAATCTCAACCGCCCGGAAGCCCCCATGCTCAACCGGGCGATGCGGGCCTTTCCTCCCGCCAGCACCTTCAAGCTGATCAGCACGATCGCCGGCCTCGAATCGGGGCAGTACGGCCCCACGTCCACCATTCCCACCTCCGGTTCCTTCTGCTACGACGGCCAGTGCTACGCCGACCATGGCAGCTTCGGCAGCATCGGTTTCCCCTTCGCCCTGGCGGTGAGCAGCAACAGCTTCTTCTACCGGCTGGGCCTGAAGGTGGGCTCCGAGGAGCTGTTCAAGGCGGCGCGCCGCCTGGGTTATGGCAGCTACACCGGCATCGAGCTGCGCGATGAGGAGAGTCCGGGGCTGCTGGGGGACAAGGCCTGGAAGAAGAAAGTGCTGGGAGAATCCTGGACGTCCGTGGATACGATCACCTCGGCGATCGGTCAGGGAGCCGTTTCGGTGACGCCGCTGCAGATGGCCAGGCTCTACGCGGCCGTGGCCAATGGCGGCTGGCTGGTCACACCGCACCTGGTAGAGCGGGACACCCCGAGGACCTGGATCGGCCTCAAGCCCACCACACTCCAGGTGCTGCGCCAGGGGTTGCGCGAAGTGGTCACCAACGGCACCGCCACCATGCTCAACGATCCCAGCCTGCCGCCGGTGGCCGGCAAGACCGGCACAGCCGAAGATCCGCCGCGACCTGATCATGCCTGGTTCGGCGGCTATGCCCCGGCGGGCCAACCCGATCTGGTGATCATTGCCTTCGGCGAGAACAGTGGTGGTTATGGCGGCACCGTCGCGGTACCGATGGTGAAGGCTCTGCTGGCCACCTGGTTCAAGCCGGCTCAGGCCGCCAGCTGAAGTCCGGCACCGGCCACATCGCCGTAGAAGCGGCGAAGCTGGGCGGTGGCACCGGCCCAGTTCCAGCGTTCGGCCTCATGGCGGGCCGCCAGCCGCAGCTGTTCGCGCCGCTCGGGACTGGCCAGCAGCCGCAGGGTGGCGGCGGTGAGGGAAGCGTCGTCGTCGGGGTCATACAGGCAGCCGTTGACCCCATCCGTGACGATGTCGGGGATGCCCCCCCGGTTGGCACCCACCACAGGACAGCCTGCCGCCATCGCTTCCAGCAGCACCAGACCCAGGGTTTCGGTGCTGGAGGGGAAGAGGAAGGCATCGGCACTGGCAAAGGCGCCGGCCAGTTCCTCACCGCCCAGATAGCCCACGAAGGTGGTGGCCGTTCCCTCGAACACTTTCTCCAGCTGGGCCCGGTGCGGGCCGTCTCCCACCAGAGCCAACCGGGCCTGGGGCAGGGCGTCGAGCACGGGCCGGATCCGCTCGATCTGTTTTTCGGCTGACAGACGACCCACGTAGAGGAGCAGGCTGTCACTGTCCGGATGGCGGCCCATCAGCCGCCGTCGCATGGCGTCCGAGCGCAGCTCGGGTCTGAACATCTCGGTGTCGACGCCTCGCTGCCAGAGGGCGGTGTGCTGGATGCCCCGCTGACTGAGCTCCTCCACCATCACCGAGGACGTGCACAGATTGAGAACGGCCTGGTTGTGGGCGGCCTTGAGCAGTTCCCAGAGCAAAGGCTCCAGCACGCCCATGCCGTAGTGCTCCAGGTATTTGGGCAGATGGGTGTGATAGCTGGCCACCAGCGGGATCTGGCGGGTTCGTGCCATCCAGATGCCCCCCAGGCCCAGCACGGCCGGGTTGACCACATGCACCACATCCGGCTGGAACACCTCCAGGGCCTCGGCCACGGCCGGTCGGGGCAGGGCTAGCTTCAGCTCCGGGTAGAGCGGCAGGGGCAGGGCCGGTACGCCGATCACCCGGGCTCCCATGTAGAGCGATGGGGCGCCCTCCGGGCAGAACAGCAGCACCTCGTCCCCAGCACGGACCAGGTGTTCCACGGTCTTGGTGAGACGCGTGACGATGCCGTCGACCTTGGGCAGGAAGGTTTCGGTGAACAGGGCGATCTTCACGGGAACCGCTGTCGGGGCATGGTCCTGGTCATCGGCTCAGACGGCGGCCTTGAGGGCGGCCGCCTGGGTGGTGGTCCAGGAGGACACGCAGGGAATGCGTGAGCGGTCGCAGCGGTCGGCCCAGCGCCGGGCCACATCCACCACTTCGCTGAGCAGACCGTCTTCAAGGGTGGTGGGCTTGAGGCCCAGCTCGATCAGACAGCGGTTGTCGACGATCAGATCGTTCTCGATCGCCTCCTTGCGCGGGTTCGGCAGATGGCTCACCTGGGCGCCGGTCACGGCCGCGACCTTCTCAGCGAGATCCTTGACCTTGTGGCTTTCGGTCATCTGGTTGTAGATGCGCACTTTTTCGCCGGACACGGGCGGGTGATCGATCGCCAGCTCCACGCACTTGACCGAATCACGGATGTGGATGAAGGCGCGGGTCTGGCCGCCCGTGCCGTGCACGGTGAGGGGATAGCCGATCGCGGCCTGCATCAGGAAGCGGTTGAGCACCGTGCCGTAATCGCCGTCGTAGTCGAAGCGGTTCACCAGTCGGGGGTCCCGGTCGGTGAGATCGGTGTTGGTGCCCCAGACGATGCCCTGGTGCAGGTCGGTGACGCGGATTCCGTCGTTCTTGTTGTAGTAGTAAAAAAGCAGCTGATCGAGGGTCTTGGTCATGTGGTAGACGCTGCCCGGATCCGTGGGGTGCAGGATCTTCTCCCGGAAGCGGGTGCCGTCGGCCTGGGGCACCTCCACCGTGAGGTAGCCCTCGGGGATGGTGGCGCCCCGGTGGGAGCCATAGCCGTACACCCCCATCGTCCCCAGATGGACGATATGGATGTCGAGGCCGCTCTCAACGATCGCGCAGAGCAGGTTGTGGGTGCCGTTGACGTTGTTGTCCACCGTGTAGCGCTTGGTGGCGCTCGACTTCATCGAGTAAGGCGCCGCCCGCTGCTCGGCGAAATGAACCACCGCCTCGGGGTGTTCGCTGCGCAGCAGCTCGAGCAGCAGGTGGTAGTCCTGGGCGATGTCGAGGTGCACGAAGCGGATGGCGCGGCCACCCGTCTCCTCCCAGGCCCGCAGGCGGTCGTGCACGGTGGCGATCGGGGTCAGTGATTCCACCCCCAGATCCACGTCGATCTTGCGCCGGCTGAGGTTGTCGACCATGACGACGTCGTGGCCAGCCTCGGCCAGATTCACGCAGCAGGGCCAGCCGCAGAAGCCGTCGCCGCCGAGAACGAGAACCTTCACGTCTGAACTCCTGCTGAACGAGCCGATGCTCCTGGGGGCAAGCTACTACAGGCGTTCCGCCCCCCCTCAGCAGGCCGCCGGGATCCAGGGGCTCAGCTGATCCCCGCCGCCACCGCCACCATCAGCAGCACCAGCACCACACCCCCCAGCAGCAGCAGGGTGGTCGACCGGCTCCGCCCTGTCCCCGTCTCGATCACCTCCATGCGGGGCTCCCTGGCAAAGGCATTGAGCTTGCCGCCGTCTTCCTCGGTGACCGACATGGATGGGGCGCAGGTGAAGCCGCAAGCTACCCAGTGCCGGCGGTTCCGGCCCTGCCCTGAGAAGGACTGTTACGGGACCTCGGCCTGAGCCGGGGCACCGACCAGGCCCTGCTGCGGTGAGCTGGCGCTGGCCTCGGAGCGCACCGGCAGCCGTCCGGCCAGGTAAGCGGTGCGGCCAGCCACGGTGGCCATGGCCATGGCGCGGGCCATGGCCTCCGGATCTCCCGCCAAGGCGATGGCGCTGTTGATCAGCAGGGCATCCGCGCCCATCTCCATCGCCTGGGCCGCTTCGCTGGGAACACCGATGCCGGCGTCCACCACCACGGGAACGCGGGCGCTCTCGATGATCAGAGCGATATTGGCGGCATTGCGTATCCCCTGGCCGGAGCCGATCGGAGAGCCCAGCGGCATCACCGTGGCGCAGCCGGCCTCCTCCAGCCGCCGCGCCAGCATCGGATCGGCGTTGATGTAGGGGAGCACCACGAAGCCTTCCCGCACGAGGGTCTCAGCGGCCTGGAGGGTGCCGATCGGATCCGGCAGCAGGTGCCGGCTGTCGGGAATCACCTCCAGCTTCACGAAGTTGTTGTCCTCCTGCCCGGCAAGCCGTGCCAGCTCCCGGCCCAGCCGTGCCACCCTCACTGCCTCCTCGGCGGTGGCGCAGCCAGCGGTGTTGGGCAGCATCCAGTGACGGCTCCAGTCGATCGCCTCGATCAGGCCCTCATGTCCGGCGGCCAGTGACTGCACCCGGCGCACCGCCACGGTGACGATCTCGCAGGAGCTGGACGCGAGGCTGGCTTTCATTGCAGCCAGGCTCGGATACTTGCCGGTGCCGGTCATCAGGCGGCTGCGGAAGTGCCGGCCCGCGATCACCAGGGTGTCGCTGTCCATGGGGATGTCGTCGAAGCCCGGGCCTTGCCGCGAAACTACCGCGAACGGTGGTCACGGCGGCCGTTTCGGTCCGCCGGATCGCCCTGCCGCCCTTACCCTTCATTCAAGTGCCCTGAATCGTCCCGATGCCGCTGCTCCTGCCGCTGCTCCTGGCTGCCGCCGACCCCCAGCTGGCGATGAATCCCTTGCCGGTGGGAAGCGTCGTGCCTTTCGGAGCCCCTCCCACGCCAGCGGTGCAGGTCTTCGAGGCCGAGCTCGGACCGGTGGAAACCTTTGATCCCAAGGGCCGGGCCGTCGATCTGGCCCGCGACCTGCCGAGGGTGTGGTCGGGCGTCTACCGCTCCTTCAGTGGAGGCGCGCCCCTGCCGGTGGAGCTGCGCCTTTCGCAGGCCACCCCCATGGGCCAGATGGTCGACCTGCGCGGCGAGATGCAGGTGGGAGAGACCACTGTGGCGGTGCAGGGCAACCTCAACGCCAAATCCGACCAGCTCGATCTGCTGATGCTCTGCGACTGCGAAGTCGGTGGGATGGAATCGGGTGGTGAAATCAGCGGGGTTCAGGGGCTGGAGCTGGCTGGATGGGTGGCCCCCCGTCTCACCAATCCAGGCGGTCGCTACGACCTGCGTCCAGTGGCCCAGATGCCAGCCGGGCCTTCACGCTCCACTGGAGCGCCGGTCCGGGGCCTGTGGTGACCTGCAGCAGGCGGATTGAGGCGTGCGCCTGAAGGTCAAGTCGGAGGATACTGAAAGAATCAGGTTCAGGCCGCTTTCTTCGGTCCAGAGCTGTCGTTCCTGGCCGGGCTTGAAGTGGCGGACCCGGCGTTGGTTCCGCTGGTCGAGCGGCCGCCAGTCGGGGCCATTCCCTTGGAAGGGCCTGACGACTCGACTGCCTCGGCAGGAAAGCGACGGTCGAGCAGCTTCAGGCGCTTGGTCGCGGTCTTGTTGGTGGGATCGAGGACCAGGGACTGGTTATAGGCCTGGCGGGCCTCCTCGTTCAGGGACTGCCTCTCGAGGGCATAGCCCAGGTTGTTGAGGGCGACGGGGTAATCCGCTTTCGCCTGAAGGGCCGATCTGTAGTGACGCACGGCCGCGGCGTGGTTGCCCTGGGCTGCCAGAGCGAAGCCCAGAGCGTTCTGGATCAGCGCACGGGCCTCTCCAGGTTCGCCCTCCGAGCGCTTCAAAGCCAGCTTGAGTGTGTCGACCGCCTGGTCGTAGAGGCGCTTTCGCAACTGCACCGAAGCCAGCTCATAAAGCGTGGCGGAATCCTTGGGGTCGTCCTTGACTTGTGACTCCAGCTTGGCCAGGCGAACCTCATCAGCACGTACCCGCCAGACCTGCAGGCCGATCACCACGGCAGCCCCCCCGAGAAGAACGATCAGGCCGATCAGGTAGGCCTGCGGAAGGAGAAGGTCCATCGGGCCTGCGGGGGGTTGGCGAATGCGCTGAGTTGGTTCGGTGAGCCTTAGGGTCAGGCGCGGGCGGCGCCGACCACCTCGCTGAAGCTGCCGGGATCGGCCAGGGCGAGCTGGGCGAGCATCTTGCGGTTCAGAAGCACGTCGGAGCGCTTGAGACCACCGATCAGGCGGCTGTAGCTGAGGCCGTTGAGGCGAGCGGCCGCATTGATGCGGGCAATCCAGAGGCGACGGAAATCACGCTTGCGACGACGACGGTCGCGGTAGGCATTGCACAGAGCCTTCATCACCCGCTGGTTGGCGGTGCGGAAGAGGCTGCCGTTGCTGCCCTGGAAACCGCGGGCGAGGCGGAGGACCTTGTTGCGGCGTTTACGGGCGACATTGCCCCTCTTGACGCGGGCCATGGAAATCTCTCGGTTGAACGGTGGGAATCAGGAACCGCCGGCTTGCGCCTGGCGTCTCAGCCTGCGTAGGGGAGCATGCGGCTCACGTTGTCGGCATCGCGCTCATCGACAACCGCCATGGTGCCGAGGTAGCGCTTGCGCTTGGGGCTCTTGTGATCGAGCAGGTGGTTGTGGAAGGCGCGCCGACGCATGAACTTGCCACTGCCGGTCACCTTGAACCGCTTGGCAGCTGCTCGGCGGGTCTTGAGCTTCGGCATGTCTGGCGCCTGTTCACAAACAACCAAAGTACGACGCGGATGCCCCTTCCGCCAACTCCCCCAGGATCATTACCTCGGCCGTACGGTTTTTCGATGCGATTCCCCGCTCTGCCCTCACCGCTTTCCCTGCCCCGTCTGGCCCCTCTGGCCCTGGGCCTCGGCAGCTCCCTGCTCCTGGCTCCGGGCTGTCGTGCCATGCCTGCGGCGGCCCTGCACTGGCCCACATCCCCTCGTCCCGCCATCGATCGCAGCCAACCGGTGCTCTGGGTTGCCCTCGGTGCCCGGCTCGGACCGACTCCTGGGACGGCTGCCGCCAAGGCGCCACCTCTTGTGCTGACTGCCGCCGCCGGCAGTCTCGAGCTGGAGGATGCCAGTGGCCTCAAGCTTCAGGGCACCAGCCTGAGTCTGCGCTGGCGGCAGCGGCCCCTATCGGAGCCCCTGCTGCTGGAGCGCACCGTGCTGGGCCCCTTTCCCAGTTTCGAAACAGCGGATCAGGCCGCCTCGGCCTGGCGCCTGCAGGGTGTGGAACCCGTGATCGCCCATCCGGGGGAGTGGGAAGTGTGGGCCCCACCCCGCACGGCTCCGCCTGAGGGGTTCCAGGCCAGGGCCTGGATGCGGGAGGAGACCGCCCGCCTGGAGCTGGAGGCCACGGCCGCCGACGGCCGTGTTGTTGCCCTGGAGGGCCCCGTGCGGCTGAAGGCCCCGCAGGGCCTGCGCTGGGGCAAGGGCGTGTTCCAGGGCCCCTTCCGCCTGCAGGCCAATGCCTATGGCGGCTGGAGCCTGATCGAGCAGGTGCCCCTGGAGCGCTATCTGCTGGGGGTCGTTCCCCATGAGATCGGCGCCGGCTCCCCAGCGGCGGCGCTTGCCGCCCAGGCTGTTCTCGCCCGCACCTGGGCCCTGCGCAACAGCCATCGCTACGACGTCGACGGCTACCACCTCTGCTCCGACACCCAGTGCCAGGTGTATGCCGATCCCCGACAGGCCGGCGCCGCTGTGCGTCGTGCCGTGGAGGCCACCCGCGGGCAGGTGCTGAGCTGGGAGGGGCAGCCCATCCACGCCGTCTACCACGCCAGCAACGGGGGCATCTCCGCCGGATTCGAGGAGGTCTGGAGCGGTCCGCCCCTGCCTTACCTCCAGGCCCGTCCCGATGGGCCGCCGGCCTTTGCCCAGCGCTTCGCTCTGCCCCTGTCCGCAGCCTCCCTGCCGGAGTTGCTGCGTCAGGGAAGCGCCGCCTATGGAGCGGATCATCCCCTGTTTCGCTGGACCCGGCAGCTGGATGACACCCGCATCCGCCAGTCCCTGGAGAAGGGACCCGGCGGCGTCGGAGAACCCCGGGAGATCAAGGTGCTCGAGCGCGGCCCCAGCGGCCGGGTGCTGGCCCTCTCGGTGGTGGGCAGCAGCGGCCAGCGGGTGCTGCGCCGCGATGCCATCCGCCGCACGTTCCGGCAACTGCCGAGCACCCTCTTCGTGCTCAAGTCCGATGGTCCCGGCCGCTGGAGCTTCACGGGTGGTGGCTTCGGCCATGGCGCCGGCCTCTCCCAGCAGGGGGCCATCGATCTGGGCGGTCGTGGCTGGAGCCAGAACCGGATCCTGGCGCACTATTACCCGGGCACCACGCTGGTCGGCATCGAAGCCCTCAGTGGTGGCCTTTAGAGTTCGCCCTGACGCGGACCAGCCACGCCGGCGCGTTGCCATGACGGAGTTGCCATGACAGCCACCGGTTCCAGCCCCAGGGGGCGTCGTGGCAAAGCTGCCCTCTTCGTTGTGCTCTGCAGCTGGGCCGGGGTGGCGCCCCACTGGCTGGAGCCGCCCCGCAACCTTCTGCCCGCCGCCAGCCTCACCCTGCTGCTGGGTGCCTATGTGGTGCGCACCGTGCTGGGCCAGCTCTGGCGCCGCAACCCGGCACAGAGCGCAGATGAAGCCCCCGCCCCAGGGACCGCCAGCGGCGATGGTCCCTGGCCTGGCCCCTGGCCACCGGTGGATGTGGTGGTGGCGGCCCGCGACGAGCAGGCCGTGGTCGGCCGTCTGGTGGAGCGGGTCAGCCGTCTGCGTTACCGCCATGGGGTTCTGCGGCTGTGGGTGGTGGATGACGGCAGCGAGGACCGCACGCCCGAGGTGCTGAAGGCCCTCGAGGCCAGTACGCCGATGCTGCGGGTGCTGCGGCGCCCCCGCCATGCCGGCGGCGGCAAGTCGGGGGCCCTCAATGCGGTGCTCGAGCAGCTCGAAGGCCGCTGGATGCTGGTGCTCGACGCCGATGCCGGCCTGCAGGAGGATCTGCTCGAGCGGCTGATCCCTCGGGCGGAGCAGGGGGGCTGGTCGGCGATGCAACTGCGCAAGGCGGTGGTGAATGCAGGCAGCAACCTGCTCACCCGTGCCCAGGCCATGGAAATGGCCCTTGATGCGGTGGTGCAGGAGGGCCGCCTGGCCGGTGGTGGTGTGGCGGAATTGCGGGGGAACGGTCAGTTGCTGCGCCGGGACGCGATCACCCGGGTCGGAGGCTTCAATGAGGACACCGTCACCGATGATCTCGATCTGAGTTTTCGCTTGCTGCTGGCCGGTGAGCCCGTGGGCGTGCTCTGGGATCCCCCTGTGGAGGAGGAAGCGGTCCTCACCGTTCCCGCACTCTGGCGCCAACGCCAGCGCTGGGCGGAAGGCGGCCTGCAGCGCTTCTTCGATTACTGGCCTGGGTTGTGCTCGGAGCGCCTGAACCCGGCCCAGAAACTCGACCTCACCAGCTTCTTCCTGCTGCAGTACGTGCTGCCGATGGTTTCGGTCGTCGACCTGCTCACCGCGTTGGTCACCCGCACCGCCCCCACGATCTGGCCGCTGTCGATCGTGGCCCTCGGCCTCTCCGGCGCAGCGATCGTGGCCGGGTGCCGTCGCCCCAGCGAAGGCCCTCCCCTGCCGGTGATGAACCCCCTGGCGGCCGCGGTTGGGATTGCTTATCTCACGCACTGGTTCGTGGTCATCCCCTGGGTCACCCTGCGCATGGCCCTGCTGCCCAAGCGCCTGGTGTGGGCCAAGACCCAGCATCTGGGCGGCGACAGCGGGACTGAGGCCAGCACCGACGACCTCGCTGTCGCCATCGACCCCCTGGTGGATCCGCTCTCGGATCCCTCCACCCAGGTCTACTGAGCCGGCCCGGCTCACTCCTCCAGGCTCACCACCTCGCCGTTGAAGAAGTCCGCCAGACGGCGGGCCTGGTCATCGAGCGGTCGGCGCTCAGGTCGATCAGGCGCTGGATTCGGCGCTGCCTTCACAGGACCAGGAGCGGGAGTCTGGGCTGCGGCCATCGCCTGGGGGGCCTCAATCTGGGACGTCGTCGCCTGGGTGTCCACCGCTGCCGCAGCCGCTGAAGACGCGTGGTCCTGGGGTGGTTCCGTGGGCCTGGCCACCAGTGGTGGAGTGACCACCACCGGGCTGCTGGGCTGGTCGGAGGCTTCCAGCAGCACCTGGCGGGGGCTGCCCAGGGCGTGGCGCAGCGCCGACTCCAGCAGGGGCAGGCGGCTCTGCACCATGGCGATCCACTTGCTGCTGACCCGCACCACCGCCCGCTGGCCATCGAGGCGCAGCAGGGAGGCCTGCTGGGAGAGCAACATGCGGGTGGAGGGCAGCTCCAGGCTGGAGAGAATCTGCTGCCAGAGCTCCCCGAGATCCTGGTGCTCCGGTTCCGGCTCCGGGGCGGCCGCAGGGGTGTTGGACGGAGCCGGGCTGGCTGGGGTGACGACAGCAGCAGGAGCGGCTGTTGCTGTTCCTCCTGCCTGGGGGCGGGGGGCTGTCGGCGTTGCCTCGGGCGCTTGGGGCCGAGTCGCAGCGACCGGCTCCGCCAGCAGTCCCAGCAGCAGCACCTCCAGCCAGAGCCTCGGCTGGGCGCTCTGGCGCAGCTGCTGTTCGCTGCCCCTGAGCTGTGCCTGCCAGCTGAGCAGCCGCGCCTTGCCGATTCGGCGGGCCTGTTCGGGCAACAGCGGCTGCACCTGGGCGCTGACCGCCGTGAGCTCCAGTCGGTCCGGGGCCAGCCCGGCCAGCACCAGATCCCGCAGCAGGCTGACCAGACCCTGCAGCACGGCCCCGGGCTCCCGCCCCCGTTCGAGCAGCCGCCGGCAGGTCTCGAGGAGTCCCACGGGATCAGTCTCTCCCATGGCGGCCACCAGCTCGAGCAGCTCCTGATCAGGCACGGCGCCGAGCAGGTCCCACACCGCCAGGGCCTCGATCGGCGGGCTCAGCAGGCTGAGCTGGTCGAGCAGGCTCTCGGCATCGCGCAGGCCACCCTGGGCCCGCAGCGCCACCACATGCAGCGCCTCGGGGGTGATACCGATCTCCTCCTCGCTGGCGATGAAGCGCAGATGACCCTCCAGGGCCTCTAGGGGAATGCGGCGGAAGTCGAAGCGCTGGCAGCGGGAGAGAATCGTCGGCAGCACCCGCTGGGGATCGGTGGTGGCCAGGACGAACACCACCCGAGGTGGTGGTTCCTCCAGGGTCTTGAGCAGGGCGTTGAAGGCGGCGGTCGAGAGCATGTGGCACTCATCGATCACGTAGACCTTCCAGCGGGCCTGGACCGGCGCGAAGCGGGAGCGCTCGATCAGCTCGCGGATGTTGTCGACGCCGGTGTTGGAGGCGGCATCGATTTCGATCACATCAAGGGCGTTGCCGGCCGTGATCGAGCGGCAGAGCTCACAGCTGCCGCAGGGGGCGGGGGTGGGGCCCGGGGCCGTCAGGCAATTGAGCGACCGCGCCAGGATCCGGGCGCTGGAGGTCTTGCCCGTGCCCCGGGGCCCGCTGAACAGGTAAGCCGGTGCGATGCGGTTCTGGCGCAGGGCACTGGTGAGGGTTGAGGCGACCGCCTCCTGCCCCACCAGCTGGTCGAAGCGCTGCGGCCTGTACTTCTGGGGCAGGGGCAGGTAGGCGCTGGCCTGGGTCATGGAGGCTGCTCCCCGGACGGCCTGGCCCATGAGGCTACTCAGAGGGTTTCGGGGCGAGCAGGCGCTCCAGACGGTCCTCCATCTCCTCCACCTCCTCGAGCTGGTCGGCCAGGGTCTGGGCCGCCTGCCGCAGCTTGAGGAACGCCTCCGAGGCCTCGTCCCGGCCTTCCCCCCAGCGGGCCTCCGCCCGGGCCAGCTCCGCCTCCAGCCTCTGCTGCAGCTTCAGGCGCAGACCATCCAGCTGCTCCAGGCTCTGCAGCGCGAGTGTTCGACCCTTCTCCAGCTGTTCCCCATCCAGGTTGAGGCCCTGCCTGAGCAGCAGACGCACGCCGGTGATCAGGGCCGCCGGCACCAGCTGGCCGAGCATCAGGGCTCCGAGGCTGCCGGTGTGCAGCCAGCCCTCCACCTGGGCGCTGCGATGACGACCGGTCTTGCACCAGATGGCGAAATGCTCGCAGTTGTTGAAGATCAGGTTGTAACGCTGCTCTCCAAGCCGACCCATGGCACGGCGCAGGGTCATGCCGGCCGGAGAGATCTCGGCAGGGTCATAGGCCACCACCGCCACGGATTCACCGCGGCTGAAGTCCTCGAGGGTTGAGCGCAGGATTGCCCGGCCCTCCAGATAATGGGCCACGCTGCCATCTCCCAGGTCGATGCCGTGGTGGTGGAACAGACCATGCTGCCTAGGCACCTGGAGATGGTCGGCGGCTGCCATGGGCCGTGATCGCGGGGCAGGACCGGTTCAGCCTGCCGCCGGGTCTGCAGGCCGGGCAAGGACGGTCAGGGGTGGATTGCCGTTCAGGCCGATTCCTGCTGGCTGACCACACTGGGATAAGGGAGCACCTTGGCCTTGCTGCGCTGCTCCACCAGCTCGCGGGTGATCGTGTACGTGCTGACCTCGTTGTTGGAGGGCAGGTCGTACATCAGATCCAGCATCAGCTCCTCGACGATGCCGCGCAGGGCACGGGCACCGGTGCGGCGGCGGTGGGCCTCGCGAGCGATCTCCTCGATGGCGCCGGGCTCGAACTCCAGGCGCACGCTGTCCATGCTCATCAGCGTCTGGAACTGCTTGACCAGGGCATCGCGCGGTTCGGTGAGGATCGACTCCAGGGAGCGCACATCAAGGGGTTCCAGCACCGCGCTCACGGGCAGCCGGCCGGTGAACTCCGGGATCAGGCCGTAGCGCACCAGATCGTCGGGTTCGAGGTGACGCAGCACGTGGCTGGCCTTGAGTTCGCGGTGACCGCGGCCGCGGCCATCCGCAGGCACGAAACCGATCGAATTGCGCCCCAGGCGCCGCTGCACCACCTCTTCGAGGCCGACGAAGGCCCCGCCGCAGATGAACAGGATCTGGCTGGTGTCGATCTGGATGCAGTCCTGGTAAGGATGCTTGCGGCCCCCCTGGGGCGGCACGTTGGCGACAGTGCCTTCCAGCATCTTGAGCAGTGCCTGCTGCACCCCTTCACCGGAGACGTCGCGGGTGATCGAGGGGTTCTCGCTCTTGCGGGCGATCTTGTCGATCTCGTCGATGTAGATGATTCCGCGCTGGGCCTGCTCCACGTCGAGGTCGGCTTTCTGCAGCAGGCGCAGGAGGATGTTCTCCACGTCCTCGCCCACATAGCCCGCTTCGGTGAGGGTGGTGGCGTCAGCCACAGCGAAGGGCACATCGAGCAGTTCGGCCAGGGTCTGGGCCAGCAGGGTCTTGCCGCAGCCGGTGGGGCCGATCAGCAGGATGTTCGATTTGTGCAGACGGGTGGCGCTGCGGTCGGTCTCACCCTTGCCGTCCCCTTGCCAGGCCAGGCGTTTGTAATGGTTGTAGACCGCCACCGAGAGGACCTTCTTGGCCTCGTCCTGGCCCACCACCTGCTGATCGAGGAAGGCCTTGATCTCCTTGGGTCTGGGGATGCTCGCCAGGGTGGGGGCGGGCTTGCTGCTCTTCTTGACGGCAGGTTTGCGGCCGTGGTCTCCGCCGGGCCTGGCGCTGCCGTGGCTTTCAACCAGCTCCTCATCCAGGATCTCGTTGCAGAGATCGATGCACTCGTCGCAGATGTAGACCCCGGGTCCGGCGATCAGTTTGCGCACCTGCTCCTGAGACTTGCCGCAGAACGAGCACTTGAGATGGGCGTCGAACTTGGCCATCGGGCTGGGGCGTCCTGGTCAGGGGGTGGGGCATGGGCCGGCCTTCCAGGATGGGCCGAAACCAGAGGTTCGTCAGCAGACCTTAAGGATCAAACCGTGACGGTGTCATCCACGACACGATCGATCAGTCCGTAACTGACGGCTTCAGGCGGAGACAAAAAGTAGTCCCTGTCGGTGTCCTCCGCAATCTTCTCGAGGGGCTGACCGGTGTGCTCAGCCATCAGGCCGTTGAGGGTGTCCTTGAGGAAAAGGATCTCCTTGGCCTGGATCTCGATGTCGACGGCCTGTCCCTGGGCGCCCCCGAGGGGCTGGTGGATCATGATCCGCGCACTGGGCAGGGCCATGCGCTTGCCCTTGGTGCCACCCGAGAGCAGGAACGCGCCCATGCTGGCCGCCAGGCCGTAACAGATGGTCACCACGTCGGGAGCCACCTGCTGCATGGTGTCGTAGATCGCCAGCCCGGCCGTGACGGATCCGCCCGGGGAGTTGACGTAGATCTGGATGTCCTTCTCGGGATCTTCCGCTTCCAGGAACAGGAGCTGGGCCACCAGGGAGTCGGCCACCTGATCGTCGATGCCGGTGCCCAGGAAGATGATCCGCTCCCGCAGGAGGCGGGAATAGATGTCGAAGGCCCGCTCGCCGCGCCCCGACTGCTCCACCACCGTGGGCAGCACGCCTGGCGAGGCCTGCCAGCTGTTGTGGATCGGATGGGAGCGAAGGGCTTCGATCACGCGGCCGGGGCAGGGGAAACGGTGCAGGCGTTCAATCTATGGCGGCCTCAGGCCTGGTCGTCGGCGCCGGGAGCAGGCTCGGCGGCCTCAGGGGCTTTCTCCGTGAGGGTGCTGTTGGCCTCAAGCCACTCCAGCAGGCTCTCGCGCAGGAGATCCTCGGCCACGGCTTCGCGCAGCCGCAGCGGATCGATCGAACTGGTGTCGCTCAGCCCCTGACTGACCTCCTTGACCTTGGCCTCGATGGCGTCGGCCTCCGGGCGGATGCCTTCGGCTTCGGCCAGGGCCTTGAGGGCGAAACTGCGCCGCAGCCGCTGCTCGGCCTCGGGGCGGGAGCTGTCCATGAGGCTGCGCACCAGCTCAGGGGTGAACAGCTTCTTCACATCCATCCCCTGCTGGGCGATCTGGGAGGCGGTCTGCTCGATCAGCGAGCGGATCTCCTGCTGAATCAGCGTCTCGGGCAGGTCCACCTCGAGCTGCTCCACCAGTGCCGCCAGGAGCGCGTCGTGGCGGCTGCTGCGGGCCCGCCGTTCGGCGTCCTCGCGCAGGCGGGTCTCGAGATCCGATCTGAGCTCTTCGAGGCTGTCCTTGTCACTGGCCTCCCTGGCGAAGGCGTCATCCAGGGCCGGCAGTTCGCGCGCCTTGAGTTCCTTGAGGGTGATGTGGAAGCTGGCCTCGCGGCCCCGGGCGTCCTCCTGGGGGTAGTCGTCAGGGAAGCGGCAGCTCACCTCGCGCTCCTCGCCCACGGACATGCCGAGGATGCCTGCCACGAAGCCGGGGATCATCCGCTGCTCCTCGAGTTCCACCTCCATGGCGTCGGAGCTGCCGCCCTCGATCGCCGCGCCGGTGTCGACGAAGGTGCCGCTGAAGGCCACCACCGCCACGTCGCCCGTGGCGGCGGGCCGATCCTCCACAGGCACGAGGGTGGCCAGCTGGCGGCGTGATTGCTCGAGCATCTCCTCAACCCGCGCGGGGTCGTAGGTGATCAGCTCGGCTTCGGCCTTGAGCCCTTTGGTGGTTTTGAGGCTGGGGGTGGGTTGAACGTCCAGCTCGAGGGTGAGGGTGAGCTCCTCGCCGGGGCTGAAGCGTTCGAGCAGGGCCTCGAAGCCCCCGCTCAGCTCGGGGCTGCTGAGAGCCTCGATCTTCTCCTGCTCCAGGGCATCCCGCCAGACGCTGTCCACCAGGTCTTCAAGGGCGGTGGCCCGGATCCGCAGAGGTCCGATCTGCTGGAGCAGCACCGGCCGGGGCACCTTGCCCTGACGGAATCCGGGCAGGCGGACACTGCGGCTCAGTTTCACCACAGCGGCCTCGTAGCTGGCCTGGGAGCGGCCGCCGGGGACGGCCACCTCCAGCGCCAGGCGGCTGCCGGGGCGGGGGCTGGTCTTGACCTTCAGGGCGGAGCTCATGGCGAAACGGCCGGGCCGCGGCGATGCAGCCCCCAATCCTATGAACTCGACCTCCAGCGCATTCAGCCGACCCGCGAGAGGCCCGGGGAGCGTATTGTGAGAGGAACGACATGTGGTCGTTGATATCCACCAGGACCATCCGGTTCCACTTCGAGCCTCCGGTCCACCGTGCACAGCTCCCTCCGCCCCACGGAGCGTGACGCTGGCCCAGGCTCACCAAGTCTTTCCCGTTCCTCTGCAACCCTCCCCACTTCCCTCCGCTCTTTCCCTGATGGCCCGGCCCTGATCAGCGGGCTCGGCCTCTTCTGCGGACCTCGCGTCCTCCTCAGCCGAGCTTCCGTCGCACCCCGGCGAGCTCCAGGCCCAGCCTCAGCACCAGAGCTTTCGCCCCTTCCTGCCGTTGTCAAGCACCACCTCCTTTCAACCTCTTCCCAGTCGTCCCCTGACGGTGGCGGTTTTGGGTGCGACCGGTGCTGTGGGGCACGAGCTGCTGTCCCTGCTGGCGGAACGCCGTTTTCCGGTCGGTGATCTGCGGCTGCTGGCCTCCCCCCGCTCCGCTGGACGCCGGCTGGCGTGGCAGGGCCGCGATCTCTCCATCAAGGCTGTTGACGCTGCCGCCTTCGAGGGGGTTGATGTGGTGCTGGCCTCCGCCGGTGGCTCCATCTCACGGCGCTGGGCTCCGGTGGCGGCGGCGGCAGGGGCTGTTGTCATCGACAATTCCAGCGCCTTCCGCCTGGATCCGGAGGTGCCGCTGGTGGTGCCAGAGGTGAATCCGCAGGCGGCCCTGGGTCACCGGGGGATCATCGCCAACCCCAACTGCACCACGATCCTGCTCACCCTGGCCCTGGCGCCTCTGCAGGCCCGCCGTCCGATCCGTCGTGTGGTCGTGAGCACCTACCAGTCGGTCAGCGGCGCCGGGGCCCGGGCGATGGAGGAGCTGCGCACCCTCAGCCGCACGGTTCTTGATGGGGGTGAGCCGGTGAGCGAGGTGCTGCCCCACTCCCTCGCCTTCAATCTCTTCCTGCACAACTCCCCCCTGCAACCCAGTGGCTACTGCGAGGAGGAGCTCAAGATGCTGCACGAAACCCGCAAGATCATGGATCTGCCGGAGTTGCGGCTCTCAGCCACCTGTGTGCGGGTGCCCGTTCTGAGGGCCCACTCCGAGGCGGTGAACATCGAGTTCGAGCAGCCCTTCCCAGTCGAGGAGGCCAGAGCCCTGCTGGCTGCGGCACCTGGGGTGGAGCTGCTGGAGGATTTCGCCACCAACCGCTTCCCGATGCCCACCGATGTCACCGGCCGCGATCCGGTGGCGGTGGGACGCATTCGCCAGGACCTGAGCGATCCCAACGCTCTCGAGCTCTGGCTCTGTGGCGATCAGATCCGCAAGGGGGCGGCCCTCAATGCCGTGCAGATCGCGGAGTTGCTGCTGGATCCAGCCTGGCGCCAGGCCGACCCCCAGCCACCGGTGACCCCATCCGCTTCTGCCGTCGGAGGTGCCGCTTGAGCGCCACGGCTGATCAGGCCATCACGGCTGAGCATCCTCCCTTCGGCCGGATGCTGACCGCCATGGTCACCCCCTTCCGTGTGGATGGCGCGGTGGATCTCGATCTGGCCGCGCGCCTGGCCGTGCATCTGGTGGATCAAGGCTCCGACGGACTGGTGCTCTGCGGCACCACCGGCGAGTCCCCCACCCTGAGCTGGCAGGAGCAGCACGAGCTGTTCGAAGCTGTGAAGCGCGCCGTGGCGGGCCGGGCCCTGGTGCTCGCCGGCACGGGCAGCAACTGCACAGCCGAGGCCATCGAAGCGATCGAGCGGGCGGCCGAGGAAGGCGCCGACGGGGCCCTGGTGGTGGTTCCGTATTACAACAAGCCGCCCCAGGAGGGGCTGGAAGCCCATTTCCGAGCGATCGCCCAGGCGGCCCCCAGCCTTCCGGTGATGCTCTACAACATTCCCGGTCGCACCGGCTGCAGCCTTGAGCCCCGCACCACGGCCCGCCTGCTCGATCTGCCCAACGTGGTGAGCTACAAGGCCGCCAGCGGCAGCACCGATGAAGTCAGCCAGCTGCGTCTGCTCTGCGGCGACCGGCTGGCGATCTACAGCGGCGACGATGCCCTCACCCTGCCGATGCTGTCCGTGGGTGCCGTCGGCGTGGTGAGCGTGGCCAGCCATCTGGTGGGGCGCGAGATCCAGCGCATGATTTCCGCTTTTCTCGCCGGTGAGCTGGCGGCCGCCCTGGCCCTGCATGAACGCCTGCTGCCCCTCTGCCGGGCCCTGTTCGCCTCCACCAATCCGATTCCCGTCAAAGCCGCCCTTGAACTGGAGGGCTGGCCCGTGGGCTCCCCCCGTCTTCCGCTGGTTTCCGCCGACAGCGACGTCCGTGCCCGATTGACCTCCGCCCTGGCTGCCCTGCGTCCCACCTGACGCCATGGCTTAGCTCCAGCGCAGTGCGGCCTGGAGTTCTCGCAACAGCAACACTCCGATTCCATCCATCTTTTCTGCATTCCTTCGTTCCTCACCCCATGAGCTCAAGCAACAACAAGACGTCCCCCACCACCAAGCAGCCGACTCTGCGGGTTATTCCCCTCGGTGGTCTTCATGAAATCGGTAAGAATACCTGCGTTTTTGAATATGGCGATGACCTGATGCTTGTGGATGCCGGGCTGGCCTTCCCCAGTGATGGCATGCACGGCGTCAATGTGGTGCTGCCCGACACCAGCTATCTGCGTGAAAATCAGAAGCGTATCCGCGGCATGATCGTGACCCACGGTCACGAAGATCACATTGGAGGGATTCCCCATCACCTCAAGAACTTCAATATTCCGGTGATCTATGGCCCACGTCTGGCCATGTCGATGCTCCAGGGAAAGATGGAGGAAGCTGCCGTCACCGATCGCACCGTGATTCAGACGGTGAGCCCCCGGGATGTGGTCAAGGTTGGCCAACACTTCCAGGTGGAGTTCATCCGGAACACCCACTCCATCGCCGACAGCTTCAGCCTGGCGATCACCACACCCGTGGGCGTGGTGATCTTCACCGGAGACTTCAAGTTCGACCACACCCCTGTCGATGGCGAATATTTTGACATCCAGCGCATGGCCCATTACGGCGAGCAGGGCGTGCTCTGCCTGTTCAGTGACTCCACCAATGCCGAGGTGCCCGGCTTCACGCCGCCGGAGCGGTCGGTGTTTCCGAACCTCGACCGCCACTTCTCCAATTCGGAAGGCCGGGTGATCGTCACCACGTTCGCCAGTTCTGTCCACCGGGTTTCGATGATCCTGGAACTGGCGATGAAGCATGGCCGCAAGGTGGGCCTGCTGGGTCGCTCCATGCTCAACGTGATCGCCAAGGCGCGCGAACTCGGTTACATCCGCTGCCCGGATGAGCTGTTCGTGCCGATCAAGCAGATCCGCGACCTTCCTGATCGCGAAACCCTGTTGCTGATGACCGGCAGCCAGGGTGAGCCCCTGGCGGCACTCAGCCGAATCTCCCGCGGTGAGCACCCCCAGGTGCAGGTGAAACCCACCGACACGATCATCTTCTCCGCCAGCCCGATCCCCGGCAACACCATCTCGGTGGTGAACACCATCGACCGGTTGATGATGATGGGAGCCAAGGTGGTCTACGGCAAGGGCGAAGGCATCCACGTGTCGGGCCATGGCTGCCAGGAAGATCACAAGCTGATGCTTGCTCTCACCCGGCCGAAGTTCTTCGTGCCGGTGCACGGAGAGCACCGCATGCTCGTGTGCCACTCGCGCACGGCTCAGTCGATGGGAATTCCCGCCGACAACATGCTCATCATCGACAACGGCGATGTGGTGGAACTCACCCCCACGACCATCCACAAGGGGGATCCGGTCAAGGCCGGCATCGAATTGCTGGATGCCTCCCGCAACGGCATCGTTGATAACCGTGTGCTCAAGGAGCGTCAGCAACTGGCCGAGGACGGTGTGATCACCCTGCTGACCGTGATCAGCACCGATGGCGTCATGGCAGCCCCGCCGCGGGTCAACCTGCGCGGAGTGGTCACCACCGCTGATGCCCGCCGGCTCTCGATCTGGGCCGAGCGGGAGATCGGCTGGGTGCTGGACAACCGCTGGAATCAGCTGGCCCGCAACACCGGTGGAACGGCCCCCGAGGTCGACTGGGTGGGCGTGCAGAGGGAGATCGAGGTCGGTCTCCAGCGCCGCTTGCGGCGCGAACTGCAGGTGGAGCCCCTGATCATCTGCCTGGTGCAACCGGCTCCGGCAGGCACCCCTGCCTACAAGGGCCGTGCCGATGCCGAGCCGGACAGCCGTCCGGCCCCCCGCAGCGGTCGCCGGGAGAGCTCAGGGCGTGAACCCGTGATCCGCAACCACGCCCCTGCCCCTCAGCGTGTTCAGGCCTCTGGCGCGGCCACGGCCACGACGCCTGTTGCCACGATGACGCCAGCCAGCGCGCCTGCCGTGCAGG
>NZ_JAYGIA010000081.1:0-26270 GCF_034931165.1 Synechococcus sp. BA-124 BA4
GGTGCGGCGGCTGCTGACCCTGGTGCAGGACAGCAGCTGGCGTGATCCGGGCTCGGCAGCGCTGGCCGCTGCCTGGGGACGACCGGGCCAGCTCGGCAGTGACCCGGTCTGGTCGTTGGCCACACGGCTCTGGCATGGGCCAGGTGGTCCACTGGTGCTCTGCTGGCGTCCCACCCCACTGCTGGAGGGCGAGCGTTGGCTTCCCCTGCTGGAGGCCCTCGATGCCGTGGCGGCCGCTGCGGATCGGGAGGTGATCTGGCTGCCGTTTCACCGCGATCAGGACCGGGGATTGCTCCTGGAGCTGGATCGCCAGGGGCTGCTCCCCCGGCGGCTGGCCCTGCGCAGCCGCGAGCAGCTGGTGGCCACTCCCGAGGAGGCTATGGAGATCTTCAGCGGCGCCTGCCTGGTGCTCTCCATGCGGCTGCACGGACTGATCGTGGCGGCCCTGGCGGGTGCTCCGCTGGTGGCCCTCAGCTACGACCCGAAGGTGCAAGCTGCCGCCGGTGCGCTGGCCTGCCCCTGCCTTGATCTCGAGCAGGTTCAGGACGCCCGTGCTCTCGAGCAGGAGTGGTGTCAGCAGCTGGAGAAGCCCCCCCTGCCGCAGGTGGTGGAGGGGCTGCGAGAGGACAGCCGCGTGCATCGTGAGCTGCTGAGGCGCTGGCTCGGTCGCTGAGCGAGGCTCAGTTCACACCCGCCGTCGTCGCGGCAGCGGTTCCTGGGGCTGCCATGGCCACGGGAATGCGAGGCACGGGGAAGCCGTTAGCCCCGAGCACATCGACGATCATGCGGTTGGTGTCGAAATAGACCTGCCAGTAATGGGCGGTGTGGGTGTAGGGCCGCACCGCCAGCTTCGGACCCCGCTCGGTGAATTCCAGCACCTCCACATCGCCGGCCATGCCCTCGAACTGATTGGGAACCTTGGCCAGACCTGCCTTGAGCAGGGTGATCGCCTTGCCCACATCGGCGCTGTTGTCGAGCTGGGCCACCAGTTCGACCCGGCGGAACTCATGTACGGAATAGTTCTGGATGGTGTCGCCGAACAGCTTGCCGTTGGGCACGATGTTGCGCACGTTGTCGGGGGCCAGCAGGGAGGTCACGAACATGCCGATCTCCTCCACGGTTCCGGTGACACCTGCGGCCGTGATGAAATCACCCACGCTGAACGGCCGGAACACCTGAAGGAACACCCCGGCGGCGAAGTTGCCGAGCATGCCGCTCCAGGCTGCCCCGATCGCCACGCCGGCGCCGGCCAGAAGGGCGGCGAAACTCGCCGTCTCGATGCCGAAGAAACCGAGAATGGCCACCACCAGGATCACCCTCAGCACAGCGGCGAGGATGTTCAGCAGGTAGGAGATCACCGTGGCATCAAGGGTGCTGCGGCGCAGGCCACCCCGGATCAGCTTCAGGGCGAACTGGATCAACCAGCCACCGACGATCCAGAGGGCGACGGCCCCCACCAACTTGAACAGGAAGGGAACGATCGTGGAGGCGATCAGATCAGCGATGACCGGCACGGAACTCAGAAATAGGCCTGCTCACCATCGGCGCTGATCGGACCCACGTCAACAACGCTGTCGGCAAGCACAAACCTGCCGCTGCTCAGGCCTGCAGGCGGTTGAGTTCCTCGAGCACCTCGTGGCTGTGGCCCAGAGGTCGCACCGCCACCCAGCGGGCCCGCAACACCCCGTCAGGGTCGATCAGAAAGGTGTGCCGCTGGGAGAAGGGAGCCAGCCAGGATCCATAGCGCTGACTCACGGTCCCGCCGGGATCGGAGAGCAGGGGAAAGACCAGTCCTTCGCTGTCGCAGAAGGAGGCGTGCTCGGCGACATCATCAGCACTGATACCCACCACCTCGGCACCGAGTTGATGGAACTGCTGGAGGTCCCGCTGAAATCCCCTGGCCTCCAGGGTGCAGCCGCTGGTGAAGTCCTTGGGATAGAAATAAAGCGCCAGCCAACGGCCCTCGAAGTCGTGAAGCCCCAGGGTGCCGGAGTCATCAAGGCCGGGGCCGAATCCAGGCAACAGAAAATCTGGCGCGGGCTGGTCGAGCGCGGGCAGGGTTCCTCCCAGGGCATCAGCCTTTCCGGGCCGGCCCAGGAGCGGAGCCGTCACTGCGGGAATCACCAGAGCGGCGGCGGCGTGAACGAGCGCTCCCTCGAGGAGTTGGCGGCGATTCACAACGACGGAGCTCTGAGGGATTTCAGAGTTTGGCCAGGTTGACGCCCAGTTCGCGAGCGTAGGCATCGAGGCCCTTTTTCTGGATGGTGCGCAGGGTGCGGGTGGCGACCCGCAGCTTCACCCAGCGGTTGCCTTCAGCCCACCAGAGGCGGCGTTCCTGGAGGTTCACCTGCTGGAGTTTCTTGGTGCGCACGTGGGAATGGCTGACAGCCATGCCGTTGTTGGCGCGCTTGCCGGTGAGCTGACAAACCCGGGACATGGAAGCAACCGATACGCAGGGAACGGGCAGCCACCAGAGGTCTGGACGGCGCCAAGGGGACACCTTAACAAAGGGCTGGCCGTCTCCCAGCTGATTCAGGCTGGGGGATCGGCAGCGGTCAGGGCTTGATCAGCTGGCCGGCGGGGTTGATCGCCGCCCGATCGATGGCCTTCCCGTTGGAATCCCAGGCTTGAATCAACAGCCGGTCCCTGCTGGCTGTGAGCTCGGCGAAGCTGTGGACGCTGACGGCGCGGGCGCTGCTGGGACCAGGGGTCACAGCGCGCAGGTAGGCTCCGCCACCGCCCACCACCAGGTAGGTGGTGCCGTTGATCGGCTTGCTGCGCTCGTAGTTGTGCTCATGGCCGTTGATGTAGAGCTGCACCCCGAACTGTCGAAACACGGGGGCCAGTCGATTCCTGGCCGCGTCGTCGTCGCCGTAGTGCCCGGAGGAATGGATCGGATGATGAGCCACCACCACCTTCCAGGGCGCCTTGCTGGCGGCGAGGGCCCGTTTCAGCCAGGGAAGCTGGCGTCCCCAGTCGGCGTTGACGTTGGAGTCGAGCATGAAGAACTCCACCGGCCCCCTGGCCAGGGTGTACCAGCGTCCCTTCATCCCGAAGGGGCGATAGGCGATCTGGGGATCGCCATTGGCCGTGCGGATGTCGTGGTTGCCCAGCACGGCATGGAAGGGCACTCCCGCTTCCAGCAGGGCTTTGTAGGGGATGGTGAACTTGTCGTTCACCTGGCTGATGTCGCCCTTGGGATAGATGTTGTCACCGCCGAGCACCACCAGATCCACCGGCCGGGCGCGATGGACGGCTGCCATGGCCCGGCCCACCGCCCGCTGGGCCTCGTTGCCGCCGCCGGTGTCGGCCACGGCCAGCCAGTGCAGGCGACCGACTTCAGCCCCGGCCGGCCCTGCGGCCTCGGAGAAGGTCTGCTGCTCCAGCAGCACGGCTCCCGCCAGAGCGGCGCCGAACAGAACCCCCATCATCCGGCGTCGGCTGACACGCCTGGAATCCATGGGCCGGAATGCGATGACGGAGGCTCACGCTACCGGCCAGACCAGACCCGTGGCCTCTCAGCCCGGGGTCGGCTGGATGGACCTCACCCTCCAGTGGTCGGAGCTCTGAGGAGGCCCCAATGGCTCAGAGGCCCCTCTCCATCAGGCGTCCCATCAGATCAGCGCTGCGCTGCTGGAAGCCGGCCAGCTGGTTGGGCTCCAGGCCTCCCACCGCCAGGCGTGCCAGTTCATAGATGTGGCAACTGAGGTCGTGGGCCAGCTGCTGGCTGGGGGAGCTGGTGCCCACACCCGTGAGCACAGCGCCACTGGAGAGTTTCTGCAGTCCCTCCACCAGGGGGTGACGGCGGTTGACCACCAGGACATGGTGGTCCGGCAGTCCAGGCAGGCGCTGCTCCATCAGGGCGCCGATGTCATTGAGGCGGCGCATCTGCTCCGGCAGCAGAATCAGGGCCGCCGGTGTGTTCTCCCCTTTGAGTGCCTGGACCTGCACGGTCACCTTGTCGTTGGCCAGGGCACCCCGGAACAGCTCCCGCAACTTCTCGGAACTGTCGGTGCCCTCCGCATCGGTCAGGCTGCTGTCCTGATCCTGGATGCTGGCGTCGAGTTCCGCGTCCACCCGCTGGAATTTCAGCTCGCCGTGGCGGTCCTCCAGCCAGGGGATGAACTGGGCATCGATCAGGGTGTCGGCCAGGAGCACCTCCTTCCCCTGCCCCCGCCAGAGGGCCAGCGGCCCGGCCTGGGCGGCTTCATCGGTGCAGTAGAGGACGCGCTGCTGCTCGTCGCTGCCCAGGAGACGGCTGCGGTAGCCGGAGAGGGTGGTGTAGGCCTTGTCACCAACGGCGATCGGGTCGGACTCCGCCGCCGCAGCGGTGGTGCCGAACAGGATGAGCTCGGAGACCTGATCGGCGAACTTCTCGTCTTCCATCGCGCCGATCTTGATGAAGGGGGCGATCCCCTCCCAGATCTCGGCATACCGGGCTGGCTCATCGCGGTGCAGCTCCTTGAGCCGGTCTCCCACCTTCTTGGCCACGAAGCCGCCGATCGAGCGCACCCGGCGATCGGTCTGCAGAGCGCTGCGGCTCACATTGAGCGGGATGTCGGGAGAATCGATCACGCCCCTCAGGGGCAGCAGGTAGCGGGGAACCACCTCCTTGATCGAGTCGCTCACGAAGACCTGGTTGCAGTAGAGGCGGATCTCGCCCTTCTCCCAGTCGGCCCGGCCGGTGATCCTGGGGAAGTAGAGGATCCCCTGGAGCGTGTAGGGGTAGTCGGTGTTGAGGTGCACCCAGAGCAACGGGTCACCCTGGAAGGGATAGAGATAGCGGTAGAGGGCGATGTAATCGTCGTCGCTGAGATCCCGCGGGCTCTTGCGCCAGGGCGCCTCCCGCTTGTTCACCGTTTCCCCCTCCAGCTGCACCTGCACCGGCAGGAAGTCGCAGTAGGTGGTGATCAGCGAGCGGATGCGGGCTGGTTCGATGTATTCCAGTTCCTCCTCCTGCATGTGCAGGATCACATCGGTGCCTGGCTCGGCGCGCTCTCCTGTTTCCAGACTGAAGTTGGGGGAGCCATCGCAGCTCCAGCGCACCGCCTCGGCTCCAGGAGTTGCGCTGAGGCTGATCAGCTCCACCCGGGCCGCCACCATGAAGCTGGAATAGAAGCCGAGGCCGAAATGACCGATGATGGCGTCATCTTCGCGTTTGTACTTCTCCAGAAACTCTTCGGCGCTGGAGAAGGCCACCTGGTTGATGTAGCGCTTCACCTCATCGGCGGTCATGCCGATGCCGTTGTCGCTGATGGTGAGCGTCTTGGCGTCCCGATCGATGCGGATCGAGATCCGTCCTTCGTCGCCTTCGCTGCAGTCGCCGCCCATGGCCGCCATGCGGCGCTTGCTGATGGCATCCACCCCGTTGCTGACCAGTTCCCTCAGGAACACCTCATGGCCGGAGTAGACGGCCTTTTTGATGATCGGGAAGATGTTTTCGGTGTGGATCTGAATCTGTCCCTGTTCCAGCACCGTCATGATTCCGTCAGCTTGTAAGGACTTGCGCTTGACCCTAGGCTCAGCCGTTAACCGGGCTCAAGCCGCGGCGGGGAGGGGTGACCGAACCTCACGGGCCCTGCTCTGACGTTTTGGTCTGCTGGCAAGCCGACCGCTACGCGCTGCGCTGCAGATCGGCTCGCTCCTCAGGCAGGATCGCGCCGCTCACCGGGCAGACCTGCAGGCAGATGCCGCAGTCGATGCAGGTGTCGAAATTGATCCAATAAAAGGATGTGCCCTTGGCGTTGGCTCCCTGGCCGGGGTGGATGCAGGCCACGGGGCAGGCATCGACGCAATCGGCCACTCCCTCACAGATGTCAGTGACGATGCTGTGGGCCATGGCTGCGGAGTCCTGCGATACCTGATCCTAGAAATCCACCCCCTCTGGCTGAGGCGCCTGATGGCGGTGGGCCGGGCCTGGGTTCAGGGGAGCCACTCCAGGGCTGAGCAGCCCCGGCGCTGGGCAGCCGCTTCAGCCTCAGTCCGGCTGGGACAGGGGTCGGGGAGCAGTTCGGCACTCTGGCCCTGGCCGTGCAGGCGGGAGAGGACCTCCAGGGCGGCGGCCAGGCTGGAGCACGGGCCGTGGGCCACCAGCACCGGCCGGCCGGCCGGGTCGCGGGCACCGGGTCTGAGCAGCAGGTCGCGGATGTTCTCGATCGAGAAACCGAATCCCACACCGGCAGCCTCAGCGATCTCGGCTCCGAAACGGCCCACCAGGGCGTCGTAACGGCCGCCGCTGGCGATCTCCACCGGCGCCTCGGCTCCCAGGCAGACCAGCTTGAGCACGATCCCGTCGTAGAGGTCGAAGTGAGGCTGGAAACTGGGATCCAGCTGCAGGCCGATGCCCAGGCGGTCAGCCGTGGGGGCCACGATCTCGAGGGATCCCGCCAGCTCATCGAGCAGAGAGCACTCCCCGAGATGACGGCGCAGCTGGCTGAGCACAGCCGCCGGTTCCCCGCGCAGACGCATCAGCTCCTGGAGCCGGTCGATCTGGACCTGGGGCAGGGGCAGGCGGGCGATCGCCAGGGGATCGAAACCGGAAAGAGCCTGGCGCGCGCTGGAGCGATGGGCGGAGGGCAGCTCATCGAGCAGGGCGGAGAGCACGCCGTGGTGGCCCACCAGCAGCCTGGGCTGATGGCTCGCCTGCAGACCCAGGGTCTCGCTGCAGGCCAGCAGCAGGGCCATGAGTTCGGCGTCCGCCGCTGCGGAGCTCACCCCCAGCAGCTCCACGCCGCTCTGGAGCCGCTCGCTCAGGCGCTGGCCTCCGCTGTCCCCGGTGAAGGTGCGGAAGGTGCTGCCCTCCGCCCACAGCCGCAGTGGACGGGGGCGATCCGCCAGGCGGGTGCAGGCGGCCCGGGCGATCGAGGCAGTCAGCTCGGGCCGCAGTCCCAGCGGTTCCTCTGCGGTGAGGCGCGCCACCTCCCGCTCGGCGATGCCGCCGCCGGCCTCAAGGGTGTCAAGCCGCTCCACCATCGGCGGCGCCACCTCCTGGTAGCCCCACAGCCGGTAGACCTCCGCCAGCCGCTGGCAGAGCTGGCGGTTGCGGTCCACCTGGCGGGGGTGCAGATCCCTGGCGCCGGCGGCGGGTTGCAGGGCCATGGGGGCGGAGGGGCTGGAGGACGGGAGACGCTGGATCCTATGGAGCGGTTGGAGCTAGAGGTCGAGCTCCGGAGCCCCGAACAGGTGGCCGGGCAGTGGGCGGCAGTGAGCGAGGCCCTCGATCAGGGCCGCCTGCAGACCTGGTGTGCAGGCGATCAGCCGTCCCTCGGCCAGGGTGGCCGGACTGCCGTCGTAGCGACTGACCACACCGCCTGCCTGCTCCACGAGCGCCACCCCCGCGGCCAGATCCCAGGGGGAGAGGCCCCGCTCCCAGTAGCCATCCAGCCGGCCTGCGGCCACGAAGGCCAGATCCACCGCCGCCGCCCCGCCGCGCCGCACGCCGCGGCTGCGATGGGTGAACCAGCAGAACTCGGTGTAGTTGGTGTCGGGCTGGGTCTGGCGGTCGTAGGCGAAGCCCGTGACCAGCAGCGAAGCGGCAAGGTCGTTGCAGCCACTCACCCGCAGCGGACGGTCGTTGCACCAGGCCCCCAGGCCAGGGGCCGCCCAGTAGAGCTCCTCGAGCGCCGGCACGCTGATGGCCCCCAGCAACGGTGCACCCTTCCAGGTGAGGCCGATCGAGGTGGCGAAGAAGGGATAGCTGTGGGCGTAGTTGGTGGTGCCATCGAGGGGATCCACGCACCATTCCAGCTGCGAGCCGGTGCTGCGGCGTCCGCTTTCCTCCGCCAGCACGCCCAGCTCCGGTGTGCGGGCTTCGAGCACGGTCAGCACCGCCTGTTCCGCCGCCAGATCGGCCTCGGTGACCAGATCTCCGGAGCGGCCCTTTTCGCGGATCGACTCGAGCTGGCCGAAGTGGTGCGTCAGCACCTTCGCGCCGGCGGCGGCGGCGTCCCGGGCCACGTCCACCAGCCGTTCAACCTCGGAGGGCGTCAGGGCTGAATCCAGCAGTGCCTGTCCGGAGAGGCTTGGCACGGGCTCCATCACTCGTCCTCCAGGGGCAGGCCTGGCGTCACCCGACCCCGGCCGAAATAGCGCCCGAACTGAAGCTCATAGACCTCGTCCTCGTCCTGGGTCTCCACCTCCAGGGGGCCAGTGGCCCGGGCCACGCAGAGCAGGCCGTACCCCCGCCGCCGCAGATCCTGGGAGAGGCCCAGGGCCTCCTGCTGATCGATCTCACCGGAGATGACGCGCACGGCACAGGTGGTGCAGCAGCCGTTGCGGCAGCTGAAGGGCAGTGGCTGCCCCTGGGCCTCGAAACTGCGCAGGATGTACTCCCCTTCGGGGACCTCCAATCGGATCAGCCGTTGTTCCTGCCGCCAGTGCACCGTGATCGGGAAGCGTCGTGTCATCGGATGGAATTGGAGCCTCTGGGCTGACTGCTACATTGCCATCTGCCCCATGACAGCCGCTGGAGAGGTGGCCGAGTGGTCGAAGGCGCAGCACTGGAAATGCTGTATAGGGGCAACTCTATCGAGGGTTCGAATCCCTCCCTCTCCGCTTCCAACCATCGAGCCGGCTCCTGCAGCCGGCTTTTTTATGCGCGGTAGGTTCTGATTCGCCTGTGATCGACAGCGATTGCTGAGTGGCGCCGTAGAGCTGGACCGGTGGCAGGACCAGACCACCGGCCTGCAGGTCGGAGTGCGACATCCTCCAGTCACGCTGAGGATTCCCTGGTTCCAGGCCGTTGGCCCGACTGAGTGCCCAGTGGGGCGTCAGCCGAAGCGACCGGTGACGTAATCCTGGGTGGCCTGCTGCACCGGGGCGTTGAAGATTCGCTCGGTATCGTTGAACTCCACCAGATAACCCACCTTGCCGCTGCCACCTTCCACGGCTTCGGCGTTGAAGAATGCTGTGTAGTCCGACACCCGCACGGCCTGCTGCATGTTGTGGGTGACGATCACGATGGTGAAGCTCTTCTTGAGCTCATGCATCATCTCCTCGATCTTGAGCGTGGAGATCGGGTCAAGTGCCGAGCAGGGTTCATCCATCAGGATCACTTCCGGCTCAACGGCAATGGCGCGGGCGATGCAGAGCCGCTGCTGCTGGCCGCCGGAGAGGGCATTGCCACTCTCCTTCAGCTTGTCTTTGGTTTCATCCCAGATGGCGGCCTTGCGCAGGGAGCGCTCCACCAGTTCATCCATGTCTCCCTTGTAGCCGTTGATCCTGGCCCCGAAGGCGATGTTCTCGTAGATGCTCTTGGGGAAGGGGTTGGGTTTCTGGAACACCATGCCGATGCGACGCCGCACTTCCACCGGATCCACCTCCCGGGCATACATGTCCTGACCGTCGAAGACCACGCGACCACGCAGGCTGCAGCCCTCGATCAGATCGTTCATGCGGTTGAGGGACCGCAGGACGGTTGATTTGCCGCAGCCGGAGGGGCCGATGAAGGCCGTCACCCGATTGCGGGGGATGTCCATGTAGACATCGCGCACGGCTTCGAAGCTGCCGTAGCTGATGGTGACGTTCTCCAGGCTGAGGCAGCTCGGCAAGGTGGAGCTGGTGCTGGGTGCATTCAGGGTGCTGGTCATGGCTGGGTGAGGAGCAGTGGTGGTGTAATCCGGACGATGGGAGCTAGCTGGAGGCGAACCGACGAATCCAGCGGGCAAGCAGATTGGCGCCAAGAATGAGGATCACGAGTACAAACGACGCGGCCCAGGCCAGAGAGTTCTGCGCTTCGTAGGGCATGATCGCGAAGTTGAAGATCAACACCGACATCGAGGCGATCGGGTTGAACAGACCCTCGGGCCAGAAGGGTGAGAACAGGGCGGTGAAGATCAGGGGCGCCGTTTCACCGGCAGCCCGGGCGATGGCCAGCACAACCCCTGTGGCGATCGGAGTGAACGCGCTGGGCAGAGTGATGCGTGTGATCGTCACGAACTTCGAGGCACCGACACCGATCGCTCCCCAGCTCAGTTCCTGGGGCACCAGCTTCAGGCCTTCATCGGTGGTTTTGATCACCGTCGGCAGCATCAGCACAGCCAGGGCGATGCCACCGGCAGCGGCGGAATACGACTGGCCGAAGAACAGCCGGGTAGCCACGATCGCGCTGTACACGAACACGCCGCAGATGATCGAGGGCACTCCGGCGAGGATGTCGTTGCCGACGCGGATGAACTGGGCGAACCAACCATTGCTGGCGTATTCCGCCAGGTAGACGCCTCCGCCCACACCCACGGGAATGGCAATCAGGGAAGCCACCAGGGTGACCACGAAGGTGCCGATGATGGCGTTGGCGATGCCGCCACCGTCCAGGCCCGGGGCCGGAGGAAGCTGGGTGAAGAGACTGACGCTGATCAGCTTGCCCCCCTGGATGAGCACGTAGACCAGCACCAGCACGAGAGGGAGAACCGCGATCAGGCTGAACAGCCCGGCGATGAAGGTGAAGAGCCTGTCGGTGCGGTTGCGCCTCAGCCCCGGATTGAAGTGAAGCGAGCGTGCTGCACGGGCTGGCGTGGCCAGAGTCATGGTGGGTTGCTCAGTTGTAACTCAGGCTGAACTTGCGAACGATCCATTGGGCAAGGATGTTCACGGCAAAGGTGAGCAGCATCAGAATGAGGGCTGCATAAAGAAGGGCCGAAACCTGTATGCCATCGGCCTCGCCGAACTGATTGGCCAGCATGGCGGAGATGGTGTTTCCGGGAGCCAGCAGCGACCAGCTGAAGTTCATCGAGTTGCCGATGATCATGGTCACGGCCATGGTTTCTCCCATGGCACGGCCCAGCGCCAGCATCACGCCGCCGATGATCGAGGAGATGGCTGCCGGCAGGATCACATTGAAGATGGCGATCCAGCGGGTGCTGCCCACCCCGTAGGCCCCCTGGCGCAGCTCCTGAGGCACCTGATTGAGGGCATCCCGGGAAATGGCGGTGATGATCGGCAGGATCATCACCACCAGAATCAGCACTGCTGGAGCCATACCGGGACCCTTGGGGGCCGTTGAGAACAGGGGAAACCAGCCGAGGCTCCTGTACAGGAAATTGAGGAATGGCCTGAGCAGGGGCTCCATCACGAAGATGGCCCAGAGACCCAGGACCACCGAGGGGATCGCCGCCAGCAGTTCCACCATCACGCCGATCAGCTCGCGCCAGGTGCGTGGAATCAGATTTTCGGTGATGAAGATGGCGGTTCCGACTCCCAGCGGCACGGCAATGACCAGCGCCAGCAGAGACGAAACAATGGTGCCGTAGATCGCCGTGAAGGCTCCGTACTGGCTGTTGACCGGATCCCAGCCCGAGGTGATCAGAAAGGACAGGCCGAAGGTGCCCATCGCCTCCCTGGCCCCGCTGAACACCGTCAGGAAGATGCCGAGCAGCACCACGGCCACGAGGGAGGCCAGCACAATCGTGAGCAGCTTGAATCCGCCATCGATCGTGCGTTCGGCCCAGGGGCGGTTGCGCAGGGTGAACTGATCCTGGCCCGATTCAGATCGGATCACCATGGAGCTACGGACGAGAAGACGAGTAGCCCGTGCAGGCTGCCCACTGTAAGAACCTAGATTGTGAACCAGGCTCGCGACCACTAAGAACGCCTTAACACCGTCACAGATCGAGCGGTCCAGGAGGCAGCCACGCCTGCGGCTTCTGGCCGGGAAGCCGGTAGTTTGGGGCTTCGCTTTGGGGATGCATGGGCCGGATCGTTGGCATTGACCTGGGCACCACCAATTCGGTGGTGGCGGTGCTGGAGGGCGGTCGGCCCCAGGTGATCGCCAATGCCGAAGGAGGCCGTACCACCCCGTCGGTGGTGGGCTTCAGCCGTGATCAGGAGTTGCTGGTGGGCCAGCTCGCCCGCCGCCAGCTGGTGCTCAATCCCCGCAACACCTTCGCCAATCTCAAGCGTTTCGTCGGCCGCAGCTGGGACGAACTGGACGACGCCAGCCTGGCCGTGCCCTACACGGTTCGGGCCAATGACCAGGGCAACGTCCGCATCGTCTGCCCTGCCACCGAACGGGAATATGCCCCCGAGGAGCTGCTCGCCAGCATTCTGCGCAAACTCGTCGACGACGCCGCCACCTATCTGGGCGAGGCTGTGGAAGCGGCGGTGATCACCGTGCCCGCTTATTTCAATGATGCTCAGCGTCAGGCCACCCGTGACGCCGGCCGCCTGGCGGGGCTCACGGTGGAGCGGATCCTGAATGAACCCACGGCCGCCGCCCTGGCCTACGGCTTTGATCGCAGTGCGGTCAAGCGGGTGCTGGTGTTCGACCTGGGCGGCGGCACCTTCGATGTGTCGGTGCTGCGGATCGCCAATGGCGTCTTCGACGTGAAGGCCACCAGCGGCGACACCCAGCTGGGGGGCAATGACTGGGACCTGCGGATCGTCGACTGGCTGGCGGAAGCCTTCGAGGCCCGCCATCAGATCGATCTGCGCCGGGATCGTCAGGCTCTGCAACGGCTGAGCGAGGCGGCTGAAAAGGCCAAGCAGGAGCTCTCCGGCGTGACCACCACCCCGATTTCGCTGCCGTTCATCGCCACGGGCCCCGAGGGCCCCCTGCACATCGAGACCAGCCTGGAGCGGCGCACCTTCGAGTCCCTCTGCCCCGATCTGCTCGATCGCCTGATGCGTCCCGTGCAGCGGGCCCTGCGCGATTCCGGTCTCACGGCCGAGGACATCGATGACGTGGTGCTGGTTGGCGGCAGCACCCGCATGCCGATGGTGCAGGAGATGGTGCGCACCCTGATTCCACGGGAACCCTGCCAGTCGGTCAATCCCGATGAGGTGGTGGCCATCGGTGCGGCGGTGCAGGCCGGAATCCTCACCGGCGATCTGCGTGATCTGATGCTCAACGACGTCACGCCCCTCTCCCTGGGTCTGGAGACGATCGGTGGGGTGATGAAGGTGCTGATCCCCCGCAACACGCCCATCCCCGTCCGCCGCTCGGATGTGTTCAGTACCTCCGAGGCGAATCAGTCGGCGGTGGAGATCCACGTGCTTCAGGGTGAGCGCCAGATGGCCGCTGACAACAAGTCACTGGGTCGTTTCCGCCTCTCCGGAATTCCACCCGCGCCGCGCGGGGTTCCCCAGGTACAGGTCTCGCTCGACATCGACGCCAACGGCCTGCTGCAGGTGTCCGCCACCGACCGCACCACCGGTCGTCAGCAGAGCGTCAGCATTCAGGGTGGATCCAACCTGAGTGAACAGGAGATTCAGGCGTTGCTGGAGGAGGCCCAGCGCAAGTCCGCCGAAGACCGGCGCAAGCGGGTGGCTGTGGACCGGCTCAACCGGGCCCAGACCCTGGTGGCCCAGGCGGAGCGCCGTCTGAGGGATGCCGCCCTCGAGCTCGGTCCTTACGGTGCGGAGAGGCAGCAGCGCTCCGTGGAGATGGCCCTGCGCGAGGTCCAGGTCCTGCTCGACGATTCCGACCCGGCTGAGCTCGATCTGTCAGTCAGTCAGTTGCAGGAGGCCCTCTACGGTCTCAATCGCCGTCTGATCAGCGAACGCAAGACCGAATCCGGCCCGCTGCAGGGGCTCAAGAACACCCTCGGCTCGATCAAGGACGACCTCTTCTCCGACGAGGACGACTGGGATGAGTGGGACCGTTCTCGCCCCGGCCCCTCGGAGCGCTGGGGAGGGGATCCCTGGGCGCCCCCCTCCCGGTATGGCGGCTATCAGGAGGAGGGTTACTCCTCCTATGAAACCCCACGGCTCGAGCGCTCCAGGCTCGAACCTCCTCTCCGGGAGCCTCCTTTCCGGGAGCCTCCTTTCCGGGAGCCCTCAGGACCTGATCGCTACGAACCGGCGGCCGGTCGGGCCCCCTCACCCTCCCGTCGCCGTGGAGGTGACTGGCCCTCCGAGGGGCGCGCTCGCCCCAGGGCCGACGATCCCTGGGCAGAGGACTGAAGACCGTGAACCGGAGTCCCACCCCCGCGGTCGGCGAGGACCACTGGGCGGTTCTCGGGCTGAGCCCGGGGGCCGACGCCGCGGCACTCAAGCGCGGCTTTCGCGCCCAGGCGCGCCGGTGGCACCCGGACCTCAACGGCAATGATCCGGTGGCCGAGGAGCGCTTCAAGCGGGTCAACGAGGCCTATGCCGTGCTCTCGGATCCACGCCGTCGCCAGGCCTGGGAAACCGGGCGGGATCCCGGATCGCTGAGGCCCGAGCGCGACGATCCCTTCGCCAGGGGTTTCCCCGAATTCGACGACTATCTCGACGCCCTGTTCGGTCGACAGTCCCGTTCGGATGAACCCGGGGAGACTGAGCCCGATCTCGAGCAGGAGCGGCCCCAACCCTCCGGACCTCGGGAGGATCCAGGGGTGGAGGTGACCCACGCCCCGCCTCCACCACCGCCGGTGCAGGCCGCCAGCGACCTGGAGACGGTGGTGGATCTGAGCCCCGAGCAGGCCCTCGCCGGCACCCGCCTGGAGCTTGAGCTTCCCGGTGGCCTGGCGGTGGAGCTCTGGACACCGCCCCTGGCCGGAGATGGCTGGCGCCTGCGCCTGGCAGGGGTCGCCCCGGGCGGAGCCGACCATTTCCTGCAGCTGCGGGTACGCCGTCCCGATGGTCTGCGCATCGACGGACTGCGGGTGCTCTACGACCTGGAGCTGTCCCCAGCCGAAGCGGCCCTGGGCTGCAAGGTGGTGGTGCCCACCCTCGAGGGGCGGGTGCAGCTCACGGTGCCGCCCTGCTCCTCCAGTGGCCGGCTGCTGCGGCTGCGGCGTCTCGGCCTCAGCCAGGGGGAGCAGCGGGGCGATCAGCTGGTGGAACTGCGCATCGTGCTGCCCGAGCAGCTCAGCGATGCCGAAGTGGCGCTCTACAGACGCCTGGAGGAATTGTCCCGCGATCGCTGAGAGGCTCCCGGTCCGGGCGACAATCAATGGGACACTGAGCGGCTGGGATTGGTTCGGTTCATGCCCGTCCATGTGCTGCTGTTCGAAGCCGGCACCGACAACGAAGGCATTCACTCCCTGGAGCTGAATGGCCGCACCGTCGTGCTGCTGTTCGAGGAACGGGACGATGCCGAGCGCTACGCGGGTCTGCTCGAGGCCCAGGATTTCCCCGTCCCCAGCGTCGAGGCGATCGAGCGGGAGGAGATGGAGCTGTTCTGCGGCCAGGCGGGTTACGAGGCCCGCTTCGTGCCGTCCGGCTTCCTGCCCAGCTCCCCCGAGGAGCGGCTGCTGATTGCCCCGCCGGAGCGGAACATGGATCTGACCCACTGGAAGGATGAGCTCGCCCGCTCCGCGGCTCCCCTCGACAGTGGCGATGAGAGCAGTCCCGAACGTGCCGAACTCGAAGCCTTCCGACGCCGTCTGGAGGGCCTGCTGTGAGGCCCTCGGAACCGGGCGCTGCCCCGGCTGGATCCGCCGCCCCCGACCGGGGTCATCTGCTCACCGAGCAGGCCAACCCCGCCAGCGCCAGCCTCGATCAGCTCAGCTCCAGCGAACTGGTGGATCTGTTCTGCCGGGAAGATGAGAAGGCTCTGCTGGCGACGGAGGCGGCGGCCCCAGCCCTGGCTGAGGCCGTCGAGGCCATCAGCGATTGCCTGCGCTCCGGTGGCCGCTTGTTCTACCTCGGTGCCGGTACGTCCGGACGCCTTGGCGTCCTCGATGCCGCTGAGTGTCCCCCCACCTTCTGCACCCCCCCCGAGCTGGTTCAGGGGGTGCTGGCCGGAGGCGCGCCCGCACTGCTGCGCAGTTCCGAAGGACTCGAGGATCTGCGCGAAGCCGGCCGCCATGATCTGATCGAGCGGGGTTTCTCATCCGCCGACGCCTTGGTGGGCATCGCCGCCGGTGGCACCACCCCCTACGTGCTCGGCGGCCTCGAGCATGCCCGTTCCCTGGGTGCCCTGGCGATCGCCATGGCCTGCGTCCCGACCGAGCAGGCACCGATGCCCTGCGCCATCGACATCCGGCTGGTCACCGGGGCGGAGCTGCTCACCGGCTCCACGCGCCTCAAGGCGGGCACGGCCACCAAGATGGCCCTGAACATCATCTCCACCGGCGTGATGGTGCGGCTGGGCAAGGTGTACGGCAACCGCATGGTGGATGTGGCTGTCACCAACAGCAAGCTGGAAGACCGCGCCCTGCGCATCCTCAGGGACCTGGCCGGCGTGGAGCGGGAGCGGGGCTATGAGCTGCTCGCCGCCGCCGGCGGCTCGGTCAAGCGGGCCCTGCTGATGGCCGCCGCCGGGTTGAGTGCCGAGCAGGCCGATCAGGCCCTGAGCGCTCACGATGGCCAGGTGCGACAGGCCCTGGAGCAGCTCGGGGCTCAGCTGGCCTGAACGGCTGAGGCTGTCTCGAAGGGCCCCCAGTAGGGGGAGGTGAAGAGATCGAGCTTGCGGCGGGTGTCAGCCGGCACCTGCTCCTTCGGGGTCATCAGGGCATCCCGCAGGGCGCTGTGGGAGCTGCTGAGCGGCCTCTGCGCATCGATCCGCTCCGCCGCCACCATCACGATCTGCTGCGCCAGGGCCGCGTTGGCGTGCAGGTTCTCGATCACCAGATCCACGGTCACCGAGGCGTGATCCCCGTGCCAGCAGTCGTAGTCGGTGACCATGGCCAGGGTGGCGTAGGCCATCTCGGCCTCCCGGGCCAGACGGGCCTCGCTGTGGTTGGTCATGCCGATCACCGAGCAGCCCCAGCTGCGGTAGAGGTTCGATTCGGCGCGGGTCGAGAAGGCAGGACCCTCCATGCAGAGATAGGTGCCGTGGCGGTGCAGCTGGCGTCCCGCCGGCATCAGGCTTTCAGCCACGTCCGCCAGAAGTCGGCTGAGGCTCGGGCAGAACGGATCGGCGATGCCCACATGCGCGACGGCGCCGCCGCCGAAGAAGCTCACGGGTCTGGCGTGGGTGCGGTCGATGAACTGATCCGGCACCACCATGTCGAGGGGCCGCAGCGGATCCTGCAGCGATCCCACGGCCGAGCAGGAGAGGATCCAGCGCACGCCCAGCGAGCGCAGGGCCCAGAGGTTGGCCCGGTACGGCACTTCCGTGGGCAGGTGGTTGTGGTGGCGGCCATGGCGAGCGAGAAACACCACGTCCAGTCCGCCGATCCTTCCCAGGCGCAGGCTGTCTGACGGAGGCCCGTAGGGGGTGTCCACCGTGAGTTCACGGACGTCCTCGAGGCCTTCGATGGCATAGAGCCCGCTGCCACCGAGGACCCCCAGACGTGCACGGCTGAGGTCGAGGCCCTGGCTCGTGGCAGCGGCGTTGGGGCTCATGGGCTTGACCGACTGTGGGGAAAGCCCCGTTCAGGACCGGGGTCTGTTCTACCCGAGAATCGATACAGTCCGCTTTTGATCCGAACCCCATGACCAAAGCTTTGATGGAGACCGAGGCCGGCACGGTGGAACTCGAGTTGTTCGATACCGATGCCCCGGGCAGCGTCGCGAACTTCGTCAAGCTGGCTGAATCGGGCTTCTACGACGGCCTGGCCTTCCATCGCGTCATCGATGGCTTCATGGCCCAGGGCGGCTGCCCCAACACCCGCGCCGGCGCCAGTGGCATGCCCGGCACCGGTGGCCCCGGATACATGATTCCCTGTGAGATCAACAGCCGCAAGCACCAGGCCGGCACCCTCTCGATGGCCCATGCCGGCAAGAACACCGGCGGCAGCCAGTTCTTTCTCTGCCATGACGCCCAGCCTCACCTCGATGGGGTCCACACCGTGTTCGGTCAGGCCAGCAACGTGGATGTGGTCCTGGCGATCCGCAAGGGCACCCGCATCACGAAGGTGACGATCCTGCCCTGAGGGGGCCTGTCCCGGCCCAGGCTGCGCTGGGTCTGAATGTTCAGACCCAGCGCACGAAGGCCCCGGGAGTCGTCGCCAGCCGGGGGCTCGCCTGAGTGAGCTCCTGCAGCGGTCGGCACTCGGGCTCCAGGGTTGCGCTGGGGTGGGCGCTGCGCTGAGCGTCGGGACTCAGCAGCAGGCTCACGGCCCTGGTGCCGGACCAACCGGCCATCAGGGTCAGGGCTGAGAGCAGATCAGCCTCGGTCAGGCGCTGGTCTCCTCCGGGCGGCTGGGCGAGCAACAGCGCCAGCTGCGGTTGACCCAGCAGAGCCAGCAGGCGGGGATGTTCCTCCCGCAGCAGCTCCAGCCCCCGCTGGCTGGCCCACTGCCGCAGCTGGGGCCAGTGCTCGGCTTCCGCCAGCTCCGGCGCCACGGTCGTGGCGGTCCAGGAGATCACCGCCGTGGGCCCGCCCGCCCCCGTGTGCTCCCTGACCGGGCCGGAGTGCATCAGATGGCCGAGCTTGGTCTGTTTGGTGAGCAGGTAGGCGGCGTTGTGCTGGCCCGGATCCATCACCAGCGGCACCCGGTCTTCCACCCGCAGCCCGTAGCCGCCGAGGCCGGCGATCTTGCGCGGGTTGTTGGTGATCAGGCGCAGGTGATGAACCCCCAGATCACTGAGAATCTGCGCCCCGACGCCGTAGTTGCGCAGGTCGGCGGGAAAGCCGAGGCGCTCATTGGCTTCGACGGTGTCCAGGCCGCCATCCTGAAGGCTGTAGGCCCTGAGCTTGTTGATCAGGCCGATGCCACGACCCTCCTGGCGCAGATAGACCACCACGCCTTCGCCGGCGGCTTCGATCATGCGCAGGGCCGCCTCCAGCTGGGGCCGGCAATCACAGCGCAGGGAGCCGAAAGCATCGCCGGTGAGGCATTCCGAATGCACCCGCACCAGCACCGGTGCGCTGGCCAGCTCGGGGTGCCCCTTGACGATCGCCACATGCTCACTGTCGTCGAGCTCATTGCGGTACCCGATCGCCCGGAACTGCCCGAAGGCACTCGGCATCTCGGCTTCGGCCTGGCGGCGCACGAAGCGTTCCGTTTCGAGCCGGTAGCTGATCAGGTCGGCGATGTTGATCAGCCGCAGGCCATGGCGCCGGGCGTAGCTCACCAGCTGGGGCAGGCGGGCCATTGAACCATCGGGATTCTGGATCTCGCAGATCACTCCAGCCGGATACAGGCCGGAGAGTCGGGCGAGATCGACGGCCGCCTCGGTGTGCCCGGCCCGCTTGAGCACTCCTCCCTGGCGTGCCCGCAGGGGGAAGATGTGCCCCGGCCGACGCAGGTCCGACGGGCGGCTGGCCGGATGGATCGCCACCTGAATCGTGCGGGCCCGGTCGTCGGCGCTGATGCCCGTGCTCACGCCGTTTTCGGGCCCTGCATCGACGCTGACCGTGAAGGCGGTCTGGTTGCTGTCCGTGTTGCGGTCGACCATCAGGGGCAGCTCGAGCGCGTCGAGCCGCTCCCCTTCCATGGCCAGGCAGATCAGGCCACGGGCTTCGGTGGCCATGAAGTTGATCTGCTCGGGCGTGGCGAACTGGGCCGCGCAGATCAGATCCCCTTCGTTTTCGCGATTTTCGTCATCGACGACGACGATCATCTCGCCGTTACGGATGCCGGCGAGGGCATCGGCGATCGAATCGAAAAGGATCGGGTCATGGCCCGGATCAGCCAGAGGGGGGGCGTCAGAGGCCAAGGCCGGGGGAGCGGAATGCTCGGAGCGAACAGTCAGAACAGCTGGACCAGATATCAGGCATTCTCTATCAGTTGCGGTCTCAACGTGAGCGGGGGCCCGGTACGATCAGCGCCCCAGATCCTCCGGCATGGTCAGCCCCACAGCAGCCCGGCGCGTCGCGGTGATCGGCGCCAGCGGCTATGGCGGCCTTCAGACTCTGCGCCTGCTCCAGGACCACCCCGAATTCGTGGTCAGTTATCTGGGGGGCGAGCGCAGTGCCGGTCAGGCCTGGAGCGAACTGGTCCCCTTCCTGCCCCTCGAGGGCAATCCGGTGGTGCGGGTCCCCGATCCCGATGCGATCGCCGCCGAGGCCGATTTCGCCGTGCTCAGCCTGCCCAGTGGGCTGGCCTCCCAGCTGGTGCCAGCCCTGCTGGAGCGGGAGGTGAAAGTGGTGGATCTCTCCGCCGACTACCGCTACCGCTCCCTGGCTCAGTGGAAGGAGGTGTACTCCGGCGAGGCCGAACGGTTCGAGCGTCAGGATGACGCTCTCTGCGCCGAGGCGGTCTACGGCCTGGTGGAGTGGGACGAGACGCGCATCAGTGCGGCCCGCCTGGTGGCGGCCCCTGGCTGCTTCCCCACGGCCAGTCTGCTGCCGCTGCTGCCCTTTCTCAAGCAGGGACTGATCGATCGCAGCGGCATCATCATCGATGCCAAGACCGGCACCTCCGGCGGTGGCCGCGCCGCCAAGGAGACTCTGCTCCTGGCGGAAGCGGCCGAGGCCGTGGCTCCCTATGGAGTGGTGGGGCACCGCCACACCAGCGAGATCGAGCAGACCGCCAGCCAGGTGGCCGGCCAGCCGATCCAGCTGCAGTTCACACCGCATCTGATGCCGATGGTGCGGGGTCTGCTGGCCACGGTCTATGGGCGGCTGCGGGATCCGGGACTGACCGCCGAGGACTGCACCACCGTGCTGCAGGCCGCCTATCGCCACAGTCCCTGTGTGGAGGTGCTCCCTGTGGGCACCTACCCCTCCACCAAATGGACCCGCCAGACCAACCGGGCCCTGCTCTCGGTGCAGGTCGACAGTCGCACCGGCCAGCTGATCCTGATGAGCGCCGTCGACAATCTGATCAAGGGCCAGGCGGGGCAGGGGGTTCAGTGCCTCAACCTGATGGCCGGCCTGCCGGCGCCGATGGGTCTGCCGCTGCTGCCGTTCTATCCCTGAGCCTGGCGGCGGCGAGGGCCACCGCCAGGGGCAGCAGGCGGTGCTCCTGCTGGTGAATCCTGGCCGCCAGGCTGTCGCGATCGTCGCCGGGGAACACCGGAACGGCAGCCTGGGCCAGGATCGGACCTCCGTCGAGGTCCTCGGTCACCAGGTGGGCGGTGCAGCCGCTGAGGGTGACTCCGGCCGCAAGGGCCTGCCCCACGGCATCGAGCCCGCGGAAGCTGGGCAGCAACGATGGGTGGATGTTGATCAGGCGCGAGGGGAAGGCGCCGATCAGACGCGGGGTGACGATCCGCATCCAGCCGGCCATCACCACCAGATCCACGCCGGTGGTCGCAAAGGTTTCGATCAGGGCGCCATCCAGCTCCTCACGGCTTCGGTGCCGGCGGTGATCCACCAGGGCGCAGGGAATCCCCAGCCGATGGGCCCGTTCCTGGGCGCCGCAGCCGGGATTGTTCACCACCAGCTGGAGCACACGCCCCCTCAGGGGGCCTTCGCGGCAGGCCGTCACCAGCGCTTCGAAATTGGACCCCTCTCCGGAGGCCATCACCCCAAGCCGCAGATCGCCGGCCTGTGGGGGCCAGGGCTGTGCCAACGGCCACTGGACACAACCGGGCGGATCGCTAGGGTCTGGCGAAGCGGGCATTGGCGTCTTGTCCCATCTCTCCATCCTGCCAACGGTGATCCGCGATCTGGACCTGCTGGCAGCATCCCTGGCCGACCTCGGCTGTGACCCGATCCGAGCCGGCGTGCTTGAAGGCTTTGCCGGGGAGCGCACAGCGGTGGATCTGAGGGTCCGTCTGGCCGGGGAGCAGTGGATCGGTTGGCACCGGCAGCCCGACGGCAGCCTGGCTCTGCTGGGTGATCTGCAGCGTCTGAGCCGCTCCCGTTCTCTGCAGACTTTCCTCGGCCGCCTCACCCGGCGCTATGCCGCCAGGCTCGCCCTGAAGGACGCTGCCCTCGTACTGCCGATGGCCTCGATCGAACTGGTGTCCTGAAGCCTGGGTGGTTGACCTTTTCCTGGACCTGAGCGAGCCTCATCGCCACCTGGTCCATGTCAGCCTCCGCTGCACGCCGGCCACTCCGGTGCTGCGGTTGCGTCTGCCGTCCTGGACACCGGGGTCCTACCTGATTCGCGACTACGTCCGTCACCTGGAAGCCCTGGAGATTCTCCAGGGAACGGAACGCCTGCAGCCGAGCCGAACGGATCCCGCCGGCTGGAGACTGGATCTGTGCTCTCAGGAGCCGCTGGAGATCCACTACGACGTGCTGGCCGCCGACCTGACCGTGCGCACCTGCCACCTCGACGGCGATCATGGGTTTCTGGCCCTTGCGGCCCTGGCACTGCAGGTCGAAGGGGAACGCTGGAGGCCCCACCGCCTGAGTCTGCGCCTGCCGGCGGGCTGGCGGGCTTTCGTTCCCTTGCCGCTTCAGGCCGACGGCACCTGGCTGGCGGCCGACTTCGATCAGCTGGTGGATACCCCGGTGGAAGCGGGTCCCCACCGCGAGCACCACTTCAGCGTGGCGGATGTGCCCCATCGCTGGGTCTGCTGGGACGCCACCATGCCCGCCAGGGCCGCTGAGTCGGATGCGGCTGTTCCGGACAGCCTGCTCAGAGACCACCCCACGCTGCTGAAGGACGTGGCGGCGGTGTGTGAGGCCTGCTGCCGGTTGATGGGCGAGTCCGCCCCGGCCGCTCCCGAGTACCTGTTCGTGCTGCATCTGCTCGATCAGGGCTACGGCGGTCTCGAGCACGACAGCTCCACGGTGCTGCAGTTCGGTCGCGAGGCGCTGCGCAAGCCCGAGGGGTATCGCCAGCTGCTCCAGCTGGTGGCCCACGAGTATCTCCACCAGTGGAATGTGCGCCGGCTCAGGCCCGCGGCACTCTGTCCGATCGACTACGACCGGCCCGTGATCGTGCCCGGACTGTGGTTCGCCGAAGGCGTCACCAGTTATTTCGACCAGCTCCTGCCTCACCTGGCTGGTTTATCGGGCGAAGATGACGTGATGCATGATTTCGGCACTGATCTCAGCCGTTATCTCCTCACCCCGGGGCGCCTGGGTGGCCAGAGCCTGCGTCAGAGCGCCGAGGAAGCCTGGGTGAAGCTCTACCGGCGCGAGGCCAACAGCGACGACAACCAGATCAGCTACTACCTCAAGGGCTCCATCCTCTCCCTGGTGCTCGATCTGGAGTTGCGTCGCTCGGGATCGTGCCTGGCCCAGGTGCTGCGGGATCTCTGGGACCGTCTGGGACGCTGGGGCCGGGGCTACCGGGAGCACGACCTGCTTGAGGCCTTCAGCGCCCGCTCGCCAGGCCTGGGTGATCGTCTGCCGGCCTGGTTGGATGGGTTTGAGGATCCCGATCTGCCCGCCTACCTCCAGGATGTGGGGCTGAAGCTGGAGCCCCGGCGGGCCCCGGCAGCCGATCCCGGCCTGAAGGCAGCGCTCCAGGGGGGAGTCCTGGAGGTGGTTCGGGTGGTGCGCGCCGGGCCCGCCCAGGAGGCCGGCGTCATGGTGGGCGATGAGCTGATTGCCCTGGATGGTCTGCGCCTGCGCAAGCCCGAAGACCTGGCGGCAGTCCTGCAGGCCCAGCAGCGCCAGACGATCACCATCAGCCGGCGGGGGCTTCTGCGCACTCTGCCGATCACTGCCGCGGAGCCGCAGATCGAGAGCTGGCGGCTGCTGGTGGATCCTGCCGCCGGACCGGAGGCCGGGGAGCGCCGCCGCCAGTGGCTGGCCGTGGTGCCATGTTGAACACCCTGATGGAGCGCCTGCGCGGCAAGCCCCTGGCCCTGGGTCTTCTGGGTGGTGCGGCGATTCTTGGGCTGGGCTGCCTGGGCTGGCTGGCCCGTGATCTGACCGCCAGCTCAGAGGCCGCCAGCCGTCCGTCGCTGCTGCAACTGCTCGAGCAGGTCACCCAGCCCCAACCCTCTCCGGAACCTCCAGCCCGGCGCCCGTCACCCCTGCCGCCACCACGGCCGGCCTGGGTCAGCCCCCTGGCCCGTCAGTGTGTCGATCTCGATCCGCGGCTGCGCCTGCGGCTGGAGCGGGAGCTCGAGGCGTTGCCCGTGCGCCGACGGCGGCTGCAGATCGATCCCAGCAACTACGGGGTCCGCTTCGAGAGGGATGCCTTCGGCCATCCGGTCGATCCCACCCCCCAGGTGGTGGTCCTGCATGAAACCGTGTATGGCATCGGCTCAGCCCTGCGCACCTTCCAGACCCCCCATCCCAGGGATGAAGACCAGGTGAGCTACCACACGCTGATCAGCCTCGATGGCCAGGTGATCGATGTGCTCGATCCCGGCCAGCGGGCCTTCGGGGCCGGTAATTCCGCCTTCAACGGCCGCTGGGTGGTCACCAACCCACGGGTGGGGGGCTCCATCAACAACTTCGCCCTGCACATCAGCCTGGAAACCCCCCTGGATGGGGAAGACAACGACAGCGGCCACAGCGGCTACAGCAGCAGGCAGTACGACGCCCTGGCCCTCGTGCTCACCGACTGGATGCGCCGCTTCCCGATTCCCGCCGCTCACATCACCACCCACCGGCAGGTGGATCTGGGTGGAGAGCGCGCCGATCCGCGCAGCTTCGAGTGGGGAGCGCTTCAGAGACGGCTGGCGGCCCTCGGTCAGCTCTGCTGAGGCTGAAGCTCGGGTCTCAGATCAGGGGGGAGAGCTGGGGCTTGCGCTCCGAATAGATCAGGGCATGCAGCTCTGGGTCCTGCATGTAGCTCAGGATGCGCGCGGGATAGTCCAGCTTGCCGTTATGGAGGTAGGCGAGGGTGGCGAGCGCCTTGGCATCGCGAGGGCTGCGGCTGGCCTGGAGCTGGCGGTCGGTGGGCAGCCCCAGTTCGCGGCTCAGACGGGCGAACTTACCGACCAGGAGGGCCACGTTGCGGCTTGGATCGAGCAGCTCGAGGCGGGCGGTCTGGATCTGTTCGGCCGTGGGTTCGGCGGGGAGCAGCCCCTGATGGATGAGTTCGCCGATGCCCAGCTGGGCGGGTCCATGGGTGCTGAACAGCCCCGATTGGGCCGCCAGAGGAAGGTCCTCGCCGGGCTTGGCGTGCTGGATCTCATCAAAGAGGACGGCCGCCACCAGCATCGGGTTGATGCGGTGCCGACGGCTTTCCTGAAGGATCGTGGGCCGCAGCTCCTCGAGCCGTTCCACGGTGCGGGCCCTCAGCGGGGTGAGTTGATCGAGGCCACGGGTGAACAGTTGAGCCAGAGGAGCCTGGGGTCCGTGCACCCCGAAGCGGCGTTGCAGCTCCTTCAGTTCGCCCGGGGTGAAATCGATGGGATCGGGACGCTGCCCCTCACTGGTGAAGGCTTCCGGGTCACTGCTGTCCGTGCTCAGGCTGGCCGTCAGGCCGGGCTCGGTGAGCAGTGCGGAGCTGGAGAGGTGGCGCTGGGGGGAGCCGGAGGCGAGGCTCAGGAGCGACAGGGCGGCAGCCAGGGACACAGCCCAGCGGTTCGGCCCACCCCGGGGGGAGAACGAAACCATCGGAGGGCGTGTCGTCAAGAAATTCCGCCAGTCCAAATATTTCTTGAAGATTAACGGCTCCGTCCGGCCATCCCTGCTCCCGGGGTCGTTTGTGTTTCCGTCCATACCAATCACCCGCTTCTGGCCGGCTTCGGTGTGGCCTGCCACCCCTGTGCTTCCTTGGGGGCCCTTCCACAGATAAGTTCAGCCTCGGCAGCCGATTCGTGAAACCCGCCCGCATGACGACGCTTCCGGATTACAGCTTCCATGAACCCCTGGTGCAGTGGCAGCGCTTCTGCGACCTGCTCTGGCATCACGACGACCTGGGCTTCTGGGTCGATGTCAGCCGGATGGCGCTCAACCTGGCCGATTTCGAAGCCCTTGAGCCTGCCTTCGATCGGGCCTTCGCGGCCATGCAGGCCCTGGAGGACGGCGCCATCGCCAACCCCGACGAGGGGCGTCAGGTCGGTCATTACTGGTTGCGTGCCCCCGAACTGGCACCGGATCCGGAGGCGGGAGCGCACATCCAGGCGGAGGTGGAGCGGATCGATGCCTTCGGCCGGCAGGTGATCGAGGGAGCCTGCCCGGCTCCGTCCGGCAAGCCCTTCACAGACGTCCTCTGGATCGGCATCGGCGGGTCCGGTCTGGGTCCATTGCTGATCCTGCGCGCTCTCAAGGAGGAGGGGGTGGGGCTGCCCTTCCACTTCTTCGACAACGTCGATCCCCAGGGAATGAGCCGCACCCTCTCGGCCCTGGGGGATCGGCTGAGCACCACCCTGGTGGTGGTGGTGAGCAAGTCGGGCGGCACTCCCGAGCCCCGTCTGGGCATGGAGCAGGCCAGGGCCCGCCTGGAGGCCCTCGGCGGATCCTGGGCCCGGCAGGCCGTTGCCGTCACCATGGTGGGCTCTCAGCTGGATCAGCGGGCCGAAGCCGAAGGCTGGCTCGCCCGCTTCGACATGTTCGATTGGGTGGGGGGACGCACCAGCATCACCAGCGCTGTGGGCCTGCTGCCGGCGGCCCTGATCGGCGCCGATCTCCACGGGTTCCTCGAGGGGGCGGCGCGCATGGATGCCGCCACCCGGGTGCCCAGCCTGCGCGCGAACCCCGCGGCCCTGATGGC